>PBSW01000074.1 GCA_002726865.1 Candidatus Bathyarchaeota archaeon | reverse complement strand
TTGAAAGTTTATCTTGAATAGCGCGCGCGATAAAATTGATATCTACTTAGCCTGGATTAATGAGAACTAATACTCCTGTACGAGTGTATAAAAAAGGGGTATGCGGGTGATATCTCCAGCTATAGGAGGGTTCGAATCCCACCCCCTGTATCGCATGCGTGGATTATTAGAAATAAAAAAAAGGGGGAGAGAGACGGGTGATATCTCCATTGGTCGTGGGTTCGAATCCCACCGAGCCCGCTTTTCACTCATTCGGACCCTTTTCCACCATTGATAAAGGGTGTTAATACACACACATAGAGCGCCCGCGGTGTTCATGGTGCTAAATTATACCCCCGTCGGTGTCGCTTTGACCATCTCTTCCAACAGTTAATGCAAAGAGACTTCCCAACAGAATCGATTATCTCTCCACATCCACAGCACACGATCCCCTCAAGCATCGGGTTAGTCACATCGGGCAAATCCCGTTCTCTCATCCAACTTCCCGCCCTCGCCCACGCATTAGACCAATCAGGAGAAATAACAGGCGTGAATCCCTCTCTCTCAATCGCAAGGACGATCTCTTTCGCTTCCTCCAGCCACCTATATTGGCTAACAGGGTGAAAATCAATAATTAACGCTCTAAGAGAATCTGGAAAATTATCCTCAATATGAAAATTATACTCCCCGCCCTCAACATCAATCTTCACGATGGTAGCATCCTTGATCGCATCAGAATATTTTACTGCGGGAACAGTAATCGCTTTCTTATTACTGAACGATAAAATGGTGCTATTCGTGACCCCTATACCCGACGAGACGTGTAATGTAGCTTCTTCTCTATCGTTTCCAACTATAGCTGCGTGTATTGGCTTGAAATTAGGAAGCTTCAACTTGGTACATATCTGATACGAGGAAGGAGTGGGCTCATACGCGGTCACTTTTGATACAGGAAACCTGGCACAGCGAATACTATACTGTCCCATATAGGCTCCAATATCGACTACATTATCAGAATAATGAAGAGGAATCGATCTACACTCCCTCATAGAAGGAATGAACGGCTTTTCACCATCCTTAGTGACCATAAATAAACCACCCGGGACATCATTCGACCTAACATATCTATATTCTAAAACGGAAGACAATCTCTAATCCTCCCCAATTTCATACCCCAGATGAATGTGGCTGATAGGGTTACCAATATGTCTAGTCTTCTCCGCAATCTTCTGCTCCAAAAGCATCGCAACGCCTGAACATCCTCCTCGTCTTTCAAGTGAACTATAATCCTTCGGTAATCTCATTAACACCTCTGGGAGTATCTGATGAAATACATGATTATAAGAATAGAAAGAGTGTAGCCGATATTGTAAGTTGGGAAAAATAAGGTTCCAAATCCACATAGCACCCTAATCTTTGCGGGAACTCGTTTCTTATCAAATGCCAAAGTGAAACAAAAAAGGGAAGGAGACGGGTGATATCTCCATTGATCGTGGGTTCGAATCCCACCGAGCCCGCCATTTGCTAAATCCATGATATTTTTTCGACCCCGATTATAGTAAAGATATCTCAATACACGTTTCGATTAGAAAAGGAGGATTATAGATCCAAGAGCGCTATGAACTCAATATTTAACCTCAAGAGTCTGGGAAAAAAGCTGATAATTATGGCTAGAGTTGGTTAGATGGCGGTCGCGAGAGGTATTTCCTCAGAGGTACTCTTAGAGTCTGGATCTAGGATTATCAGGGTCAAAGTGGAGATGACTCCCTCTATTTGTTCAATCTGCTTCTGCACCAGTTCCTCGATGGCGGACATTGTCTCTGTAGAAACTAATAGGAATACCTCGTAGATGCCATCGATCACGTGGGCTTCGGTGACCTCACTTAGGGCAACTAAGTCTGCGTAGACCTTCTCAACCTCCCTATTCTCGACCTTGATGACCACAAAAGCTGATGCCATTTAACGTACGCCAGAATAATCGGAATGGTTCCTGCTTATAATTCATATGGATGTCGACGCGAATGGGTTCAGGTACACGATAGGTTAAAATTACGGGGAAAGGGTAGATCAATCCGCGCCGGGTTGGCTGAGCGGTTTAGGCGTCCGCCTGCAGAGCGGATCTACGGGGGTTCGAATCCCTCGCCCGGCTCCAATACATTTAAGAAAATTTTCAATTTTGCGTCTCTTTTAGGACAACTTAAGGTATACAGTACACTCGATCACGACTCTCTATATCCTAAGGTGAAACATACATCGAGAATGAAGGTTGGAATATATAGGTACGCCAGTGTTTTGGGCAAAGGTGCGAGGCTCGCCTTGGCACCTATATAAATCTAGTACGTGGCACGATGAGGAACGTTACAAGATAGATAAGTATGTAACAGATTAAATCAACACAAATTTGATTTACTAAATCAGTCAGCAGTTACGAGTGCCGAAAATGTACTTGGTTTTATTTCACCGTTCCCAAGTTTTTCAAGAATAGAAATGGCTGAGCGAATATCGGAGAAGATTCAGACTGCTGATTGGAAAGGCGAGAAACACGTCCCCGTTATAGATGGCCCCGACGAAGTCGGCGCAGGTGAAAAATTGGATATCACCGTGACCGTAGGCAAAGAGGTCGCACATCCGAACACAACGGAGCACCACATCCGCTGGATCAGGGTTTATTTTGTGCCTGAAGGGGAGAAATCGGCGTACGATGTAGGTAACTTTGAGTTCAACGCCCACGGAGAGAGTGCTGAAGGCCCTAATAAGGGACCAGTCTACACGAACCACGGAGTAAGTTTCTCCTTCAAAACCCAGAAAGGTGGCTCACTAAACGCTATCTCATACTGCAATATCCACGGACTCTGGGAATCCACAAAAAGCATAAAAGTCAATTAACCACACTTTTTTTTGTCCAAGTTTTTTCTTCCGCAAAGTTTATTAGCATTCTGCATTTCACTAAACTATCTAAATACACGGTGTAGTAGATGGGTGAATATCTTTGTCTTAGATCAACGATACCATTCCCTTCTAATAGCCATTCATTTGCCTGTTGAACGTTCTCGCAACAATTTAAAATCTCCACACATCAAAATCTATCCTCAAACACGAAATAAGTCAGCGTAACTGGTGGGTCTATTTATCATACAACTTGAATCACTAGTCGTCCCGGGCACAATTGAGACCTACGCGTCCAGAATCAACCATATTAAGGAACGTATAGGGAACACACCAATAGCACACCTCGACACCGTAAATGGCAACAGGATATACGCAAAACTAGAGCACCTGAACCCCTTCAGCCTGTCCGTTAAGGACAGGGCCGCAGCTTACATGCTCACCGGCCCGCTGGAGCGGGGTGAGATAAACCCCTTGGAGGAAAAGGTGTGGATAGAGGCTTCTTCGGGGAACTTGGGGATAGCCTACGGAAAGATCGGCTCCTATCTTGGAATAAAGACTTTCATCGTGGTACCCAGCGTCACTGACGAGGAGACGATAGAGATACTCAAGGAGAGCGTCTCCAAATACATGGTGACACCAGGAGGATATTGCCCTGGAGGGGAGAGGGACGGTGCCATTAAGATGGTGGCAGACCTCTGGATGGAGGACCCCAGGAAGTATGAGTTTAGAGACCAGTATAGGAGCCGAGACAACATCAAGGCCCACGTAGAAACCACAGGACCAGAGTTCTGGAACCAGACCAACGGGGAGATCACTCACCTCGTACTCGCACCGGGTACGGGGGGCACCATCATCGGGTCGGCACGGTACTTGAAAAGCCAGAACCCGGAGATCAAGATTATAACCGTTCAACCCCAGAGAGACCACAAGATCCAGGGTGTCAGGAACTTTGAGGAGTCGATGAAATCAATAATCTTCTCCGACAACGAGGACCTCATTGATGACTGGGTCCATGTGGGAGACAAAGAGGCATTCCAGGCTATGGAGGGGCTCTGGAATAATAGATATCCAGTGGGATTTTCCTCTGGACTGAACTACGCCGCAGCGAAAAAGATAGCCAAAAAAGAGGAGAACGCTGTGATCGCAACGCTGTTCCCGGCTAATGGCAGGGGGAACACGAACACTACGACCTCCCTCAAGTAGGTTAGTTCTAACGAGGTCAATGTCAAGATGAAAATGGATCAATGAGAGGGTTTGCCTACCGATGGAAGATATAGTTTAAACGCCGGACACAATCAATTGTGAATATATGACACACCTCTTAGATCCCTTGAAAGTTGGCTGCCTAAGACTCAGGAACAGGATAGTTATGCCCCCAATGGCCACAAATTATGCCAACGGTAATGGAGAGGTCACCGAGAAACTGTTGAACTTCTACGCAGCTAGATCCCAAGATTTGGGACTTATGATCGTGGAGCACTCTTATATTGAACCTGTGGGAAAGGCGAGTTCAAATCAGATCGGGGCCCACTCCGATGATCTCATCCCTGGCTTGGCCAGACTCGTAGATATAGTTCATGATAACGAAACCCCCATTGTTCTGCAGTTGAATCACGGGGGAGGAACGACGAAAAGAGAGGTCACAGACACAATGCCCGTTGCCCCCTCGGCTTTGGTACACCCAATAAGAGGTATGGAAATCCCCCATGAGTTGACCTTAGAAGAGATCGATGATTTAATCGTTAGCTATGCTGATGCGGCTCGAAGAGCCAAGGATGCTGGATTCGATGCAGTTGAGATCCACGGAGCCCACGGCTACCTCCTATGTCAGTTCCTCTCTCCGGCGACGAACAAGAGACGCGATGAGTACGGTGGAGACCTGAGAAGCCGAGCCCGCCTACCATGCAAGATCATCGAGGCAGTGAAGCAGAACCTAGGCAGAGCCTTCCCCGTGATCTACAGGATCGGTGTAACCGATCTATACCCAGGAGGACTCACATTAAAAGAGGGAGTCGAGGCCACGAGGCTCCTCGCCGAGAAAGGCGTTGACATAATTGATGTATCGGGCGGTCTCTGCGGAAGTACCCCTAAAAGGCTAAGTGGTCCGGGCTTTTTCGTTCCACATGCAAAAGCCGTAAAAAATGTTGTTGATATTCCTGTTATTGGTATAGGAGGGATAAAGACAGCTTCGGAGGCCAATGATATTATAGAATCTGGTAAGGTGGACCTCGTGGCGGTGGGCCGGGCTATGCTCAGAGAGGCAAAATGGGCTACTAAGGCTGTAGAGGAGCTTAGCGGCTCAGTTTTATTTGAATAGCGAGTTCAGAATCCCGATATTATCTTCTTGTAAAGTTCGATTGTCTTCTTTACCTCGACGGGCGCATGTCGGATTTAGCGAAAAAACAGTCGAGCCATAAACCACTTCAGCAGGGCAAAAATAGGGGAGTATTTAGTGACTAATTCGAGATCTGCGGTATCAACCACGTCTGGTTTGGATAAGGGGATAGGGTCCGCAGCTACTTTCGAGAGGGCTTTATGGAAAACCTGAGCCATAATAGGCGTCGAGAACTTCACTCCCCAAATACTATACCCGTTTTCTTGAGCTCTTGAAAACGCTCTTCAGAGTATCCTAAGAGACCCTTAACCACTTCTGCGTTATGCTGTCCGAAAACAGGGGCAGGACGTCTCTCATCTATGGGAGTTTCAGAGAACTTCACCGGGAAGTTGACGGATCTAATCTTACCTGCCTTAGGGTGATTCACCTCAATGATCATCTCCCGGGCCTCAACATGCGGATCTTCCTCGATCTCAGGGATGTCGTAGACGGGGGCAACGGGGATCCCGAATCTGGCCATATATTCAACCAACTCGTCTCTAGTTTTCCCGGCGATGATCTTGTCTAAGATCTCCTGAGTCACCTCATCGATCCCCAGCTCCACTTTCAACCGTTCTATAGCTTTTGGCCTGTGGCCGGCGATCTGTACCCAGCCCCCATCCTTAGCTTGCTTTAGGCCTCCAATCATGTGGGCTCTAGGATAATGTTTCCTGATCTCATGGGGCCTGAGCCCAGTAAGCATGTAGCTGGTGATCCCCGTGTTGTAGGCTAGCATGCAGTCTAGCTGAGCCACGTCAATCATCTGGCCCATACCTGTCCGGTCTCTGTGCCTTATTGCGGCAATGATGGACATGGCCGCCATGGTACCTGGCCCAAGATCTCCGTAGGCTTGTGCTATTTGAATAGGAGGGCCCTTGGGGTCGACCCCGTCCCCCGTGAGCCGGGTGTGGCCACTCATAGCCTCAGCAATGGAGGCATAAGCGGGGCGGCTGGTATAAGGGCCGTACTGGCCGAAGCCTGATAGTGCAGCATAGATTAACTTAGGGTTGATCTCTGTGAGAACGTCGTACCCAAGGCCAAGGCGTTCCATGGTTCCGGGGGCAAAGTTCTGGACCACGACATCAGAGATTTTTATTAGGTCCTTGAAAACGTCTACCCCCTGAGGGTCCTTGAGGTTCAGAGAGATACCCATCTTGTTCATATTCAGATGATGGAAAATGGTGCTGGCACCCCCAAAGAGGGGTCCCCGGGCCACACGCCCTATAGAACCCCAGGGGGGCTCAATCTTGATCACCTCAGCTCCAAGATCAGCAAGCATCATAGTGCACCAAGGGCCAAACCAGACGTGACTCAAGTCTGCAACACGTATGTCATCGAGAATTTTAGACATTGATAATGTTGGGTTTGTTTCTATAGTTAAATGCGATCACAAGGACTCCGAAAAAAAGGTAAAAAAATAGTGGAGGGGTGACGCGCGCGCGACATTTAAATTATCCTCGTAGCGCGCAACCCTATCCCCCTTGCTTGTGAATTTAATTCCCTGATTGCGCGCAGGTTCATATTTCAAGCTATTCAATCTTGAATATTTCAACTTATTAGAACTGTGAAAATTTTTTCGAGACTGAAGACCATTCTCGCATTTAGTTGGCTATATAAAAGTTCTAGTTGCATACGCGTGGGTGTTCAAGAAATGTACCTACGCCTACACTCCAGTCCATCGTATATGCGGACAAGCCTAGAGTCCTATCCACAGGATGAGATTTTGTGCATTTGTGTCTTCCAATACAACTATTCCAGAGAAGAGATTGGGCAGGGGACCATCTAAAGGGACTTTGCAGTAGAATGAGATTAGGTACCTTCCTTGGGGAAGTAGATGGTGTAGGCTGAACTAAGTATAATTTTGCGCGCACTCTTAGAGTTAATTCCAAAGTCAACAGCTAGTATTATAGGAACTGCTGGCGATAACCGTTAGACTCCCTCGCGGAATCTTGGAACGTTCTTATAGTCCTATGCTAAAGGGGACAGCCCTGGAGACTATAAATGGGGAGCATGATCAATAATTCTCGACGGGAGCCATACCCGCGCCGTAACCCAAGAGGACATCATCCCTAAAGGCCTCTTTGATCATCTTCCGAGAGTACCAGAGTTGATGGATGCCCTGGGCCAGCATTGCAACGACTCCTAATTCCCCCAAGAACCCCGTCCACCCGTTCCAGAGAAAGTGGAGGGTAATTGCGACGAGGAGCCCCGGAAGGAGATCCCAACTCACTACCCTGCCCCGCCTCACCTTCGCGATTGCAAGCCATAGCCCTGTGGTGCCTACCCAGACCCCGTGGCCCCAGCAGAGTAGGGATCTCATCACGAGGACTGAGGCATCAAAGTTAAGGAAGTATTGAAAGTTCTCCATCGCGAAGAATCCGAGACCCGACGCAAAGCCATAGATGACGCCGTCCAGCGGGCTGTTGAACTCCTTGCTCCAGACCTTGTGCCGGACCAACAAGTACAGACCTAGTGCCTTGAGGGGCTCCTCCACGAAGGGTGCAACAAGTGCCCCGTTGCCAAACAGGGATTGGAATGCAGGACCAAATGCAATGTTCAGAGGAGCGGCAAGGAGTCCGCTGAAGACCCCCCAAGCGAAGAGGGCGATAATGAACCTGAGAGGCTCCCTCTCATACTTGTCGCTCCTGTAGACCCAGAACAGGAAGAGAAACGCGACGGCATAGGTAGAGAAAAAGTACATCAGATTGCTGTCTATAATGGAGACAGCCTGCTCACCAAACTCAAGTAAGTAGAACCCAGCGAACAGCACTACAGCGATTACGATCAATTTCCAGGACTGGGAGACCAGTGGCTGGGGAAGCTTCTCGTAGACCACGTCTGAGACGTCTATAAGACGGGGCCGCTGGGCGAAAAGACCCGCGAAGGCCCCTATGATGTTGCCCATGACATCGCCCTTCTGAGGAGACGGGAACGGGGGAGGAATGTAGTTCGAAGGGAGAGATGGGGGCGGAGGTGTGTAACTAGAAAGAGACGGCGGCAGTGGAACGCTCTTAGGCGTCAGATTCATCCCGCAGGCTCCGCAGAACCTGTTGTTGGTATCCACGGGGGTTCCACAATTTGGGCAGAACTGCACTATATTCACCTAGAAAAAAAGTTTTCGTTGATGTAAAATCGTTTATAGTATATAGGGTATTTAAAAAGAACTAAATACCGTCCCAACTTCAATTATAACGACCTAGATACAGGTAAGACCTTGATCAATATGAATGAGACTCCAGCGCATGCTGAGACTTTTTTCTAGTCCAACGATCTTTATCTCTTGTAGCATATTTTTTCATTACCTTCCCAAAACTGTCGTTAAGATCGATCTCATAATAATTAGCTAGACACACAAGACTAAACAAGATATCTGCGAGTTCCAATCCAATATCAGTATTTGTTTCTGAAGATTTCTTCTTTTTAATCTTTTCGAGACTATTTATTTCGCGAGCTAGTTCTCCTACCTCTTCAACGATACAAGCAAGCATTGAAAGAGGAGGCCAGTATCCCTCCTTAAACTGATTGATCCATGCATCGACGGTTTCTTGGATTTGATTAAGTTGGAGTTGTTTACCCACGATTATCTCACAGATGAATGGAACTACAAGGAATAACCATATTTCATTTACTGTATTGGTTTTAACGTCTATATAGATAATCAGAATAGTAGAAATGAGAATTTGAAGAACTCGTTTTCATTATCTAATTTTTAAGAGCCCTCATCGCTCGGTTGTTCAAGAAAAAAGATCACATGTTATTGCTAATCCTTGCTTTTTGAGTTAACGCCTCTAGTAGGAAGGTCTGTAAACGTTTCGGAGGATTCAGACGTTCTGGTGACAGTTACGGAATGGAAGGATATTCTGAGCGCTACACCTTGAAGAGAGATGTTTTTCAGTCAAACTTGAAGAATGAGGTAACCGTTCACCATACGTTCCTTTGTGTTTGTTTATATTCATAAAGAAAACGGATGATATAAACTAAAACGGAACGAAGCAAGATGGCTAGGCCAAATCCAAGGAGAACTTCGGTTAATTTCATAAAGTGTCATTCCACGATTCAATAGATCTCATAAAATGATAATCCTTAAGACTAAATTGAAAAACCAATCGTTCCCATACGGCCTCCAAAATAATCAATTAAACGTTAAATCCATATTATTAAATACATTAAAAAAATGAAGATTATTCTATTCATCAAAACAATCGGAATTATCTGTGCCTTGTGTGCGCGCCTCGGGACTTAATCTACTGCCTTCCAGAAATCTCTCACATGTAGCTTTTTACCCAGATAGACCAGTCCCAGCATAATAGGAACCTCCCAGAAAAGCCCCATTGTTGTCCCCAGCGCCGCCAGAGACTCGAGCCCATAAAGGCTGATGGCCGTCGCTATTGCAATCTCAAAATGGCTTGAGGAGCCTATGATCACGGATATGATCGCCTCAGGGTATGCCAAACCAATCAACCGGGTCATCACAAGGTTGACGCCGACCACAATAACGAAACCTAGGAGTAATGGGAGAGAGATGAGCACTAACTCTCCGGGGTTTTGGATCAGAACTTTGCCGTTTAACGAGAATAATACGATGAGGGTGGTGAGCAACGCGATCAAAGAGACTCGCGCCACAAGTGGTCTGTAGACCTCGTGGAACCAATCAGCCCCCTTGGTCCCCAAGATGTACCTCTTCGAGATGTACCCCACTATCATCGGTACCCCGATGAACACGAATACGGATACCACTAGCGCCCACCGATCAATCTGAATTTTCCTGATCCCCGTCAGGAAGGATACTATCGGCGCATATAGGAACATAATGGTTAATGTATTCAGGCTCGTATTAGTCACGTTTTGTTCCTGATTACCCTCAGCAAGATCGCCCCAAACCAGCACCATTGCGGTGCACGGACTCGAGCCTAGTAGGATCAAGGAGATGATTAGCTGATCTCGCCCTCCTAGGAAGGCATAAGCCAAGAAAGCGGTAACTAGGGGCGCTAGGATCCAGTTGGAGAAGATCGTGAAAAGGATGGGCTTAGGGTTTATCATCAACTTTCTGAGCTCAGAGAGTTGCAGGTTCAGGAGTGCCGGATACATCATTAGGAAGAGACATATGCCAATGGGAACTGAGATGCCGCCGATCTTCAACGCGTCAATAGCTAGACTCAAGTCAGGGAACAACTGGGATAAAGCCAACCCCACCACCATGCAAATGCCTATCCAGACTGCAAGGTATCTATCGAACAATCCGAGAGCACTCCCCCTCTCTGAGCCCTCAACCATCATAAATCTCGATGGGTAGGGAAGGAACTTTATTATAGTTTATCGACATGATCGCCGCACTTAAAGGAAAAAACCCGGAAAGGGAAGAATCTGGTGATTGGGGGCGCACGCAGATTAGTCAGCTAATTTACTGAAGTAACAATCAAAGATTAGATTAAATATTTTTGAGTCTTCTCTTGTCTTTGATATACATATGTGTGTCCAAAAATGCCAAGAAGCTGCAGCTAGAAAGTTCAATATTGACATAGCCATTTAGTCGTTGCATAGTGGTGAACTTATATCCATGAGCGTTATGGAAATTATCTCTACCTTGCAAAGCGTAGAGCTTGCGAAAACAACCTGTCTAATCGCCATTTCATTGAACGAATACGCTGTCCCAGGTTCTCTACTACGTTATTTCTAAAGCCAGCAGCGCGAAGTTTTTATAAAGTCCCCCTGAGGGGGGATTCGATAGATATGAAAGCCATTGATGTAATTTTAAATCGTAAAACTATTCGAAAATTTGATGAAACCCCAATTACAGATGAAATGATAGTCAAGATCGTTGAGGCTGGCATAAGAGCACCGTCCGCTTGTTCATTGCAGACGTATTCAATTATATGGATCAAAGAGAAGGAGCGGAGGAAAAAGCTTTGGGAGTCATGTGGGAAGCAGTCTTGGATCTTAGATGCACCATTAACCCTGTGTGTTTGCTCAGATGTTAGGAAGGTTTCCAGAATGATGGGAGCTTTGGACTTTGAATCCTCCCTTGAAGAAGGTATGGGCTATCGCTGGAAGCTTTTTTCACTCATAGATGCTGCGCTGGTAGCCCAAAATATGGTGATTGCTTCAGAGTCCTTTGGGCTGGGCTCAGTATATATCGGTGGCGCAATGGCTAACCGAAAAGTTATCGAGGCCTTGAACCTCCCAAGAGGTGTACTTCCGATTAGTCTTCTTTGTATTGGATATCCCTCTGAAAACCCTCCCCTCAGGCCTAGGCATCCACTTGAAAACATCTTGTTTATCGACAAATATAGGGATCTCACAATCAAGGAGCTCGAGAACTCCATTAGATGCATGACCGAAAAGCTGGTGAAAGAACAATATTACGTTAACTATGAAATGGGAGACAGAAACTATACGTGGATTGACAATGTGAAATCAAAAATGGTTCCAGATAGAAAATCAGAGGAAAGATTGATAAAGCTACTGAAACAGGCTGGATTCACATTCAATGAGTCCATCCCTTGATCCGTTTTTATATGCGGTTCGCGCACCTCTGGTACTTCTTTTCTTGTTCAAGTTGTGAACCAGAGTACGAAGGTCCCGCTCCTCCGCCTCACCTAATGGGTTTAGGCATCAACGCGCGCAAGAAGCTTCTCGCGCACTACAAAGTCTTCGTAGTTAATCGTCAGTTCTACGACATCCACTTTATCTGAACTGAAGCCAGTAATTCCCAGAATCTGCTTTCTAAGAGTCTCCTTCAAATCCTCAACCTCCTTCGTTCCAGTGGTCTAGAAGTAACATTAGCTCACTCTGAAGACTTTTCTCTTGTCCTTAATAATAGACTCAGGAAGTCTTTCCTTGTTGGTTATGTTCCTCGCCTTGATATCTTTCATGTGGTCTATGAATAACTATCAATAGACATGAGATATGTTGCTCTTCACCTTTGGGAAGCGTGCGTCGAAATAAGCCCTCAACACATAGTGACGCGCATATGGAGCTTCAATGCCTCCCTGATCTCCTTGGTCACGGATTTTCTTGTGATATAATCATTATTCGAAGAGTTGACTCTATAGTCCACCATCTCCTACCGCAGATAAACGTCTAGGACTGGACTTTGGGGTTCGATAGCGCCTCCCTCGACCATATGGATCTCAATGGACTCGCGTGCTGACAATGGTGGGGTCGCCCGGATTTGAACCGGGGATCACGCGGACCCAAACCGCGTATCGTGCCAAGCTTGACCACGACCCCGCGACATTCTGGATAGGCGCTAAGCAATTTAATGATATCGAACAGCTAACCATAGCGCTGCTTGGACCTCTCAAGGGACTCCACTATTGGCATCAAACTCCCTGCCAACAGATTAAGCATCGCCCCTCCCCCTGTGCTCACGTGGCTCATCTGAGAGCCCAGATCCATCATCGCGACCAAAACCCCTAGGTGTCCGCCCCCGACTAAGGTGAATCCCTCACACTCAGCCATTGCGCGAAGAATCTCCTTTGTCCCAGTATTGAAATTACGCCTCTCAAACATTCCCATGGGTCCCTCAGCCACCACTGTCTCCGCCCTCTTTATCAGATCGCAGAAACTAGCCATGGTGTTAAGCCCAATATCAAAAATATTCCGCTCATTCATCACGGAGTCAGCGTGGATCTCAACCCGCTCACCCCCCACGTCTAGAGCCACGTCTATAGGGATCTCTATCTGATCCTTATAATCTTCCAGTAATTTTTTCGCTTCTTCTACGAGAACCCTCTCTGCAATAGGCAGTGCCTCCACCTCTTCCTGAGGACGTTTTTCGGCCATATGAAAAGTCTCCCTCACTAAGCCACCCACCATGACCCGATCTGCGATCCCCTCTCCCAACACCCTCTTTATCACTGGGAGCCGGTCCTCCACTTTCACCCCGCCTAAAACGAAGACGCATGGCCTATCAGGATCCACTAGTACCTGGTCCATTGCTTTGAGCTCACTCTCCATGAGCCTCCCTGCAGCCATCGGCATCACTTCCGCGAACCCCACTAGACTAGGCTGGCTTCGATGGGCTGCTGCGAATGCGTCATTCACAACTAGATCGAAATGAGGGGCAAGAGTCTTAACAAACTCAGTCTCAATATGCTTCGCAGGGGATGCCTGAACGTTCTCCTCCGGAATAGACCTGAGATTATCCAGGACTAGGACTCCGCCGGGTCTCAGCGCCTCGATAGCAGTTACTGCTTCCTCTCCCATAACGTCTCCTACATAGGTGACCTTAGCTCCCAGATACATTTGGAGAACCCTGGCGTGGAGCTCTAGTGACGTAAAGTCATATTTCCCAGGTCTGCTCTGATGGGCTCCAAGTACAACTCGAGCGTTTTCCAGATCTTTCAAGGTTTCCAACGTAGCCTTGATTCGGGAGGCGTCGAGGATCCGCTTGGAGACTGGATCCAGAGGCGAGTTTATGTCAACCCTCAGGAACACAGTTTTCCCTGAGACGTCGATATCATCCAGCGTCAGGAAGTTAAAGGGCAAAATCTCACACTAGTCTCCCGATACATACAAAAGAAGATATAAATATTCCGAGCAACCAAAATCATTGGAAAAATAGAGGTTGATCAACTTCTTCAATTGGACGTTGAAGTTGCAAGTGAAACACCCGGGGTTATAAGAGACGCCTCCATGAAAACTCCTTAATAGAACAACCCTTCAACTAGAAGGACTACGAGGTTGGCAATTGAGATCCATACGAGAGGTTATGAAGGGAAACCTTCTCGTGTTTACCATCGGGGACGCTATAAGACAACTCTCCATGTTTATCACATTTCCCTACTTCAGTCTCTACGTAATTGCCCTCGGGGGGAGCCCAGCGCACATTGGGATCGTGAACAGCCTTCGCCCTATCCTCAGCCTGTTTATTTACCCCATCGCTGGATACCTCTCAGACCGTTATAACAGGGTCCGGGTCCTCACCACTACGAGTTACCTTACCGCTGTTCTCTGGCTCGTTTTCCTGTTCGCCCCAGATTGGAGGGTTCTAGCTATTGGAAACTTCTTCATGGGTGCGGTGACCTTTTACTTCCCCGCTGCAAACTCCCTCATGGCCGACTCCATCCCAGAGGACCGCCGTGGAACTGGCTACTCCCTATGGTACGGTATCCCTGGGGCCATCGGAGTCTTCTCTCCGTTTATAGGTGGGTATTTGGTCACTACATGGGGGGTAATACGTGGTATGCGATTCCTTTACGCCCTCACGTTCATGACTTCCATAGGGATCGCCACCATGAACCTCAGGTTCCTCAAGGACAACTCATCCAAGCAAGAAGGAACAGGGGGAGAGAGCATTCGGAGAATAGTGATAAACTCATATAGGGACGTTGTTGCGGTGCTCCGCTGGTTCCCTCGGAACCTCAGGTACTATTCCGCCGTCCTGGCTATTAGCTTCTTTTGCAACAATCTGGTCGGCTCCTATTGGGTTATCTACGCCATAGATGTGATTGGTCTCGAAAAACTCCAGTGGGGCACGGTCCTTCTAATGACCTCTGTCGTCAACGTCTCTCTCCTTTACCCCGCTGGCATAATAGTTGATAGGATCGGGGCTAGGAGAGTCTTGACCCTCGCCCTCTTAGCCTCCTCGATTTCCCTCTTCCTTTTCCCCTTCAGCCGGGGATTTTGGGATGTCGCCCTTATTGTCGTCTTGGGGAGCACAGTCAGCGCATTCCTTAATATCGGCGCGCCAGCCTATATGGCTGAGTCAGTCCCCAAAAAAATGAGGGGGCGAGTTATGGCGGCGATCGGCCAAGGAGGGCTGTTCATCAACATGAGAGGCGGGGGCGGTGGTGGACCCGCAATGGGGGCGATCCTCACAATCCCCGCAATACTGGGGTCCCTCCTAGGAGGATTCATCTATCAGGTTTCCCCCCAGCTTCCATGGTTCTTCATGGGGACCGCTATGATCGTCTGCGCTATGATAACAGCATTCTTCATGAACCCGCTGAAAGCAAATTTAGCTACTGATTAGAGAGCTTTTTCGAGCAGCTCTGATAAAGTCCATGAAATCAGAACTAGGAGTCCCCCTCCTTTGTTGCTAACCTCAAAGTTATCAAGCAGGAAAGACACGCGCGTTTCTGTTTTCGTCCTTGAGTTTTATGAGCTTGACGCGCGCTAGTTAGAGATTTTGATCTCATTTAGGGGCACAGAAGATCAGATATATTGAATTGGTCTATATCTGCCCAGTAGAGATGAATCTCAAAGAGTCGCTGAAGAGGAGAATCAACTCCATCCTAGATGAGGTGGAGAGGCGGGGATTCGAGGCTGCTGTCTTCATGAATGAGGTCATCGGCCTCAATCCGTCTAACTTTGTCTATGCATCGGGGCCATGGGGTTTCGGGGATGAACATAACACCATTGTCTTTGACATTCACGGGGGATCCACAGTGGTTGTTCCTCACTGGGGAGCAAAACAGATGACGGATAGCGGACGATACGGGAAGGTCATAGCGATCAAGCAGGAGAAAGGACACCAACTGAGAGCGACGAAGCAAGCCCTCGATGACTACGATCCCAGCAAGATATGTTTCGACCTCTCCACATTGAGCGCTCAGCTTTCCCTCCGGCTTTCAAAAGATCTCGGCGTCACCCTCAACGAGCAAGTTGATATATCTGACCACGTCTTTAAGATGAGGTCCATCAAGGATAGCTATGAGATTCGAGAGATAAGGGATGCGATTGGCATCACAGAGGATGCCGTCTTGGAGATGGTAGAGGCCTCAAAGCCTGGGACCCATACGAGGGATCTCAAAAAGATATTGGACACCGGAATGATTGAACGAGGGGCTATCGAGTTCAGCTTCTGGTCGAACGTAGGCTTCGGGAATGGCCCGAGGCACCCACAGAGGATTGTGAAGCACGAGGACATCTTGGTAACCGATGTAGGGTGCCGTGTCCCCTCAGGATACTGCAGTGACATGGGACGCACATGGCCCATGGACCTTACGCCGGTCGTGAAGGATTGGTTGGACCGGATACTTATGGCCCATGAAGAGTCATTCGCGAATATCAAAGCCGGGACCACAGGGAATACAGTTCTCAGAAAGGCCTCAGAAATCAACCAGGAACACGGCCTCGAGCCCCTTTTGCGATGCGGTCATCAGATAGGGCTCGATGTACATGATTACACCATGCCGTACGCCCCGAACTTTGGACCCATTGAGACGGACAACCAGCTCCTCAAGCCAGGGATGACCCTTACCTTTGAGCCTCAACATAAGGATTCAGAGCTTGGGTTCCAGAGCCACATAGAAGACATCGTACTAGTCACTAAGGGCGAGCCTATGCGTCTCAACAAGCTGCCATGGGATTTGACTTGGTGAGCTTTCGCGCGCTCAGCTATTTGTGACCACGGGATCTCTCTGCTAGGACCCTCTTTTTATCTTTCAACCCATTATTCCTTATCATTACAGGCCTGAGACGTCATAAAGATGGAAAATCGAATAGTGCCAACGGTTATAGTAAAAACTCAGAATGAGCTCGATAAGATGCTCGCCCGGCTGAACGGGAAAGTTCTCAGAGTGATGCTTGACATCATGGACGGCAGGTTTGTGACTAACACTTCGCTGGATTTCGACTTTCAGCTGCCGTCAAGCTTCAAGTATGAGGTTCATCTCATGGTTGAGAATCCTTCAGCGTACGTGGAAAAGTTGGCTGGTCGCGTGGATTGGGCAATGATTCACATTGAGACATTGGAAAATCCTGAGACTGATATTCTATATTTCAAGGAGAATGGATTCAAGGTCTCCCTGGCAGTCAACCCAGGAACACCCCTTGAGGCGCTCCTGCCTTATCTAGACCTATTGGATGGAGTCCTTTTCCTCACAGTTAATCCAGGCAAACACGGGGCGGAGTTTAGGCCTGAGGCCCTGGAAAAGATTAGGCGGTTGAGAGCATTGGGAGTGACGTTACCGTTCGAGGCGGACGGGGGGGTCAATCCGGGCACAATTCAAGAGATCAAGAATGCCGGGGTAGATTTTTTTGCTTGTGGTTCCTATCTTATGAAGTTCGAAGATGTAGCCGAGGGGCTACAGTTGTTGAGAGAGGCTCTCGGGGACTAGGATCATTTTTCGCGTTGATGAATTTATCCATGGTGTTCCGTGCCTCCTCTTCTCTGTCGTACGCGTTGTTCTTGATTGGATTTAAAAGAAAAAACTTCTTCAATATTCGCGCGCTACAACGCGCAGTTCCCGTTACTCCGGATCGCCTCTATGAGAGGTTCTCATTTCTTTGGGGACTCGTTCTTGTCGGGAGCGAAGATTCTAGCTTTGTTCTTGATAACTCTTTAAGACACTTTTGGAGCTATTGAAGGTGGAGGACGCGCTGTTTTAAGGGGCTCCGAACAGTCTCAAGGAGCAATTCATAAACGTTTATAGGAACAACCCACCCAAGTACTTTGACTGTTCAAAGGGGAGAATTAAGATTCATAGACTTCAAAGCCAACCGGAGATAAATATCGGCACCATAGGCCATGTCGATCATGGTAAGACCACCCTGGTCCAGGCACTCACCGGTGTATGGGCTTCCCGACATAGTGAGGAGCTGAGAAGGGGGATTACAATCAAACTTGGGTACGCCGACGCAGCTGTCTACAAATGCCCAAGCTGTAACGAGCCTCAAGGTTACTGTACATCTCCATTGTGCCCTCACTGCGGAAACACAGCAGAGTTCCAGAGGGCTTTCAGTTTTGTGGATGCCCCAGGCCATGAGATCCTCATGGCTACGATGCTCAGCGGAGCAGCCGTCATGGATGGAGCCATATTGGTCATCGCAGCCGATGAGCGTTGCCCCCAGCCCCAGACCAGAGAGCACCTCGCAGCCATTGATATCGTTGACCTCAAAAACATAATCATAGTCCAAAATAAAATCGATATAGTAACTCGGGATGACGCGATCCGGCACTATAACGATATCCAAAAGTTCGTAGAAGGCTCAATAGCTGAGAATGCCCCTATAATCCCAGTCTCCGCCCAGCATGAGGTCAACATGGACCTCCTTCTCCAAGCTATGGAAGAGCACCTAAAGACCCCCGAGAGGACCACCACTGAGTCATCCAGGATGTACATTGTTAGGAGCTTCGATGTCAACGTCCCCGGTACTTCCATCGATAATTTAAAGGGCGGCGTAGTGGGGGGGTCCATAATCCAGGGGTGCTTTGAGGCCGGTGAACAGGTCGAGATCAGACCAGGCCTCCCTGTCCGAGAGAAGAACAGGATCAAGATGAGGGAGCTTTTTACAGAGATCACGAGCCTTCACTCAGGGAACACAACGGTGAAGCAGGCCATCCCAGGGGGACTTGTAGGAGTAGGCACACTCCTCGACCCCTCCCTCACAAAGTCCGACGGTCTCGTGGGGAGCCTTATAGGTAAGCCAGGGACGCTTCCCCCCGTTATTAGGGAGATAAGCCTCGACATCCGGTTATTCGAGAACATTATTGGGAGCCGGGAGATGGGAAAAGTGGTCTCGGTCGCCAAGGGAGAGAAGCTCCTTTTAAATCTAGGGACTGCGAAGACAATGGGGAATGTCACTAAGGTGGCCAAAGACTACCTAGAGGCGACACTGACCATCCCTGTCTGCGGTGAAGCCGGGGATCGGGTGGCCCTCAGCAGGAGGATAGGCAGCAGATGGCGGCTGATAGGTGTAGGCATACTAAAGGGGTAGACCTGGATAGGCACCAAGTCTCGGTGCTCCTCGACTCAAACTTTCTGTTTATACCACTAAAATTTGGCGTGGACATTTTCGAAGAACTAAGACGTGTCCTGGGGGAAAATACAAGGTGCCTTGTAACACTCCCGATCCTCGAAGAACTTGACCTAGTGGGGCAGGGGGCTAAACCGGGTTTTCTAAAGGAGATCGGCTTTGCAAGAAAAATGGCGGATAAATGCGAGGTATTCAAAGACTCCTTAAGGGGCGGGGAGACCGTAGATCAATCGCTAGTAAGGGTTGCGATAGAGCAAGGATTCAACGTCGCAACCAATGACTCTGAACTTAGAAAGACACTTAAGAAAGAGGGTGTGTCAGTGGTCTTCCTCCGTCAAAGGGCGTTCCTCGAGCTTGAGGGAAGTATTCGATAGCTAACTATTCAAGCGCGTTACCATCATTCATACATAATCAAACAAAATAAACGGTAGCCATTGTTGGGGATTAATTGATGATTATAGGACTAAACGTCACGATCCTCTTCGGTTGCTATATCATCATTAATTTCAGCACCTACTGTAGTCTCCAGAGTCGCCTTAGAGAGAAGCACCTGAAAGAGAACGATTAACCGGCGATCTCTGAGTTTTCTTGACGGAAGGGACCAGCGAGGTGTTTACCCGATCCTTCCTCTTCAGGTATGATCTAGAAGTATTCGGTTTAAAACAAGCTTAGCTAACACATTTCCAACCAAAAGAATCTTTAAATTTGACAGCGAGTTCATCTGGAGGCAATAGCAGCCCTAGGCAAGCCTTTGGTACTTTGGTGAAACGTTTGGAAAAGTTGGATTGGCATTCTGAAGATATTGACTCAGTCATTGAACATCTTGGGTCTTCTAGAAGCGGCCTAAACGAGGAAGAGGCATCGAGAAGGCTTGGGATATTCGGGCCGAACGAGCTTAAAGAAGAGAAGAAGACGACAGCCCTCAAGCTCCTCATGGGGCAGTTCAAGAGCGTCCTCGTGATCATCCTCATTATCTCCGCGCTGGTCTCAGCATACATCTCATTTAAGGAAGGAGAGGCGTTCACAGACACGTACGTCATCCTCATCATCGTGATCATGAACGCGATCCTTGGATTTGTCCAGGAGTACCGCGCAGAGAAGGCCGTCGAGGCTCTCAAGAGGATGATATCCCCAAAAGTCCTCGTCTTGAGAGACAGGAAGGAGGCCTCGATCGACTCTAAGAATCTGGTCCCAGGAGACATTATAATCCTTGAAGCGGGTAGCAGGGTCCCTGCGGACTCGAGACTGATTGAAGCAGCCAACCTCCAGGTGGACGAAGCTGCATTGACAGGAGAGTCGACACCGGTTACGAAGAACCTAAGGGTTCTGAGCACCGAAGCCAGCATCGGTGACAGGAAAAACACAGTCTTCACAGGCACAGTCATCACTGGGGGGAGGGCAATCGCGGTGGTCACCGAGACGGGAATGATGACAGAGTTTGGTAAGATTGCGGGGATGGTTCAGTCGGTGGTGGTCGAGGAGCCACCATTGAAGCAGAAGATGGAGAAAATGGGACGTCAGCTAGGCGCGATCTCCGTGATCCTGACCATCTGG
The DNA here is from genome assembly GCA_002726865.1 of Candidatus Bathyarchaeota archaeon. Next base: position 23,304 of record PBSW01000074.1, on the reverse strand, counting down.
GTCTTCCTCATCGGCGTTTTCGTCCACCAGCACGAGCTGGAGAAAATGTTCATGATGGCGGTAAGCCTCGCGGTCTCCGCCATCCCCGAGGGTCTCCCTGCGGTACTCACGATCACATTGGCACTGGGAGTCTCGAGAATGGCGAGGCAGAAATCCATCGTCAGGAAACTTGCCTCAGTGGAGACCTTGGGGAGCACTACTGTAATCTGTTCCGATAAAACTGGCACCCTAACGAAGAACGAGATGACGGTAAAGCAGCTTTCCTATGGTGACAATATCATCGACATTTCGGGATCCGGGTACGAACCAACTGGCGAGTTCACAATGTACAGCGAGCCCGTCGACCCCTTCGGTGACTCCGACCGAGAGCTCCTGATGAGAATCGGGTTCTTGAACAACGACTCCCATCTCCAGCAGAACGAGGGAAACTGGGTGGTCTTCGGAGATCCCACAGAGGGCGCTTTAACCGTGCTGGGCGTGAAGGCGGGTCTTGGCGATAAGACAAAGGAAACCTACCCCAGAGTGGCAGAGTTCCCCTTCGATTCCACTCGGAAGATGATGACTACGATACACGATGGGCCAGAAGGGGGCAGGGTCGCCTATGTGAAAGGCGCTCCTGAGATCATTCTCGAGAAATGTACATCAATAATAGACAAGGGAACCGTCCGGCCTATCAACGAGCAGGATAGGGAACAAGTTCTGTTCACCATGCAGGGATTGGCGAGCGACGCTTTGAGGGTGCTGGCTATGTCCTACAAGGAGGTCTCCGTAGCTGAAGAGTATGAGATTGAGGAGATCGAGTCAGGTCTTACAATAGTCGGCCTCGTCGGGATGATCGATCCTGCAAGAGAGGAAGTTCCTGAGGCCATCAAAGTCACCCATCAAGCAGGGATAAAAACTGTGATGGTGACGGGGGACCACAGGCTTACCGCCGTCGCTATTGCGAAAGAGATTGGAATGTTGAAAGAGGAGGGCCCCGGCTCCGTGATGACCGGAGAGGAGCTGGAGGACATCGACAACGACAGGCTCGACGAGATCATCGAGGATGTCAACGTCTTCGCTAGGGTCTCTCCCGAGCACAAGATGCGCATCGCATTGTCCCTGAAAAGGAACGGTCATATCGTGGCCATGACGGGAGACGGCGTCAATGACGCCCCAGCATTGAAGGCGGCGGACATTGGGATCGCAATGGGGATCAAGGGAACAGACGTCACCAAAGAAGCATCTGACATGATCCTCGAGGATGACAACTTCGCCACCATCGTGAAGGCCATCCAAGGAGGGCGACACATCTATGACAACGTCACAAAGTACATCCGTCTGATGCTTGCCGCCAACTTCGACGAGTTCATCGAGATCACGATTGTGACCCTCCTAGGCCTGCCTCTGCCGTTCCTACCGATTCATGTACTCTGGGTCAATCTTGTAACCGACGGCCTACCCGCCATTGCGTTGAGCATTGATCCACCTGATCCCGACCTGATGAAGTATCCGCCTCGGGACCCGAATGAGGGGATGCTCACGAGGTTCTGGCGGTTTATCATTTTCGCGGCGCTCGTGGATTTCATCTCTGACTTTATTCCGTTTATGTGGGCGTTCAGCACAACGTGGATAGCGACCGGCGATTACGAGCTCGCAGCCACAACTGCCAGGACTATAGCGTTCACCAGCATCGTCTTCTTCGAGTTCCTCCTTTCCTACCAGTGCCGGTCAGAGACTCACCACATCTTCAGCCTAGGATGGAAGGGGTGGACGGAGAACAAAATGCTATTCCTCGCTATAGTGGTCTCCCTGGCGATGCAGATGGCGATCCTGTATATTCCTGCTCTCAACCCGATCTTCAAAGTCGTTCCTCTGACGGGTTTCCAGCTCTTCGTCTGCGTCATAGGATCCCTCACAGCGTTCCTGATAATACCGGGCAAACTGATACCGAGGCGTAGATACGTCTCTCACAGGAAAGTTTGAAAGGCGCTGTCTTTCCCCTATACTTTTATATTATCTCGTAAATGAGATCGGGTAGTTTCATATCTGAGAATTAGAAGGGTTTATGTTGGTTTCGTTTGATCCATGGTTAATCGCGCCCGTCGCATCAGTGTTCTCAATCGGGCTTGGACTCTTTCTTTTCCAGTACGTCAACAACAAGGACGCTGGGACGGACAGAATGAAAGAGATCGCTGGTTGGATCCAGGAGGGATCGCGGGCATTCATCAAGACGGAGTATAAGTACCTTGGGATATTCGTGGCAGTCATGACCGTCGCGCTCTCAGCGTTCCTAGGCGTAAAGATCGGCATCACATACGTCTTCGGTACGGTCTTGTCAGCCTTGGCTGGAGTGATCGGATTGGAGATAGCGGTGAAGGCTAACGTCAGGACAGCCAACGCAGCCCGGAAGGGGGGTCTCTCAGCGGCATTCCCCATCGCATTCAGAGGCGGGGCGGTCATGGGCCTCATGGTGGTCGGGCTTGCTCTCGCGGGTATCAGCATCGTCTACTGGATCACGGGAGATCCTGATATCCTCCTCGGGATGAGCATAGGGGCAAGCACTCTCACTCTTTTCATGAAAGCAGGGGGAGGCATTTTCACTAAGACAGCGGACATCGCCGCCGACCTCGTGGGCAAGATTGAGCTCGGTATCCCAGAGGACGACCCGAGGAACCCTGCTGTCATCGCGGACAACGTGGGAGATAACGTCGGGGACTGCGCAGGTTCCGGCGCCGACCTGTTCGACTCATACATTGCGGCGATTATGGCCGCAATGATCCTGGGAGCTTCATCTCAGATTCCGTATCTCGTGACATTGCCCCTCGTCTTCGCAGGACTCGGGATCATCGCGTCAATCATCGGAATATTACTGGTCAGGGTCGGGAAGGAGGGAGCAGACCCCGGGAAGTCCCTAAACATGGGAACATACACCACGACACTCGTATTCGGAGTCCTCACCTATGCGGTCACTATGTACCTAGGATATGACATCAAGATATGGTACGCCAATATTGCTGGCCTCCTAGCGGGCATAGTTATCGGCATGACTTCCGACTATTATACCTCAATCAACAGGTCCCCAGCCATCAAAACGGCCGAGGCATCCCAGACGGGGGCCGCCATCAGCATACTCACAGGCTTCTCCTATGGTCTCATCAGCTGTTTCCCCGCCCTCCTGGGGATAGGCATCGGGGCCGCCATCTCCTTCTCCCTCTACGGGGTCTACGGGATCGGAATCGCCGCAGTCGGGATGCTCTCCATAGCGGGGATCATCATCGCCGGAGACGCCTATGGACCCATAGGGGATAACGCCAAGGGTATCGCCGAGATGGCTGAGCTTGGGGACGACATCGTAGACATAACGGATGAGATCGACGCCGCGGGGAACACAACCAAGGCAATCACAAAGGGCTTCGCGATAGGGGCCGCAGGACTCACGGCACTAGCTCTACTTGCTTCATTCCAGGAAATCGTGATGAGCATAACGGGAGAGCCCATAGTCTTCAATCTAATGAATCCTCTAGTGATGATGGGAATATTCATCGGGATGTCGATTCCAGTCATATTCTCCGCAATGATCATCCTAGGTGTCTCCAAGAACGCCTTCAGGATGATCGAGGAGATCCGTCGCCAGTTCAGGGAGATCCCGGGGCTCATAGAGGGCACCGGGAAGCCCGACTATAATTCCTGCATTAACATCGCCACAGTGGGAGCCCTCCAAGAGCTCCTGCCCCTCATAGTCTTCAGCATAGTCAGCACGTTGGTCCTCGGCTTCGTCGGAGGGATCCACGCCCTCGGAGGATACCTCAGCGGCGCCATTTTCAGCGGATTCTTCCTGGCCATCCTTATGGCCAACGCGGGAGGCCTCTGGGACAACGCTAAGAAATACGTTGAGTCTGGTAACTTTGGGGGAAAAGGCTCAGACGCCCATAAGGCGGCAGTTATTGGAGATACCGTGGGCGACCCCTTCAAGGATACCGCTGGGCCATCGCTAAACACACTCGTCACGGTAATGAGCCAGATCGCGTCCCTATTCGCTCCCCTTATTGTTGTATACGCGCTTCTAGGGTAGCACCCAACGCCTATCCATTTTTCTAACTATTTAGTTCACAGGAAAACCGTTAGGATAGGAGAAAGCCATCAACGTTTATATTAACGAAGCCTGTTCTGTTCAGTAGTTTCGCTCAGTGAGGATAATCAGAATGTACAGCCACCTCCAGAAGGCATGGAAAAAGCCTAGCCAGAGCTATATTAAAGACCTGATGCGGCAACGAGTTATCATCTGGCGCCGTCAACCGGTCATAGTGAGGATCGACAAGCCAACAAGGATAGACCGGGCCAGGCGCCTCGGATACAAAGCAAAAAAGGGTTTTGTCATGGTCCGAGTAAGGGTACGTAGAGGTGGACGGCGTAAACCAAGACCCAAGATGGGGAGGCGTCCGAAGCGAATGGGCGTCAAAAAATACACCCCGGCGAAGAGCATTAAACTGATAGGTGAGGAAAGGGTAGCCAGGAAGTATCCCAACCTCGAGGTCCTTAACTCGTACTGGGTTTGGGAGGACGGGATCTCTAAGTGGTTTGAGGTAATTCTTGTCGATCCAAACAGCCCGTCGATAATATCGGATAAGAACGTTGGTTGGATCAACGGGAACCGGAATTAATCCAAGAAAATATTCTCATTATCACATCACCCATAAAGAGCCAGGGGGCTTCTAATCTTGGCCGAGTATCTTGATCAGCTTCTCTGCTACGATGATGCTGTTTGTTCTTTGAGCCTCGACCGTTGCCGCCCCAATATGGGGCAGACTCACCACGTTGGATAACCCTATGAGGGATTGGTCCCGGGGGGGCTCCTCTTCGTAGACATCAAGAGCGACTCCCGCCAGCTTACCAGTCAGCAACGCCTCTTTCAGAGCCTCCTCATTGATGACACCTCCTCGGGCGGCATTGATTAGGTAAACGCCGTCCTTCATCGTGCTTATCTCATCGGCACCGATCATGTATTTGGTCTGGGGGAGTAACGGGACATGTACAGTAATAAAGTCTGATGACCTGAGGAGTTCATCTAAGGTTACGGCCTCCGCCCCAGCTTCATCAATGGACTGCATAACTTTCTCGAAGGAGACGTCGTATACCAGTACACTTAGTTCCAAGGCCCTCGCCTTTTTCGCGATCTGGTTTCCTATACGCCCGAATCCAATGATTCCGATGGTCTTACCTTTCAGCTCTATCCCGGTAAGCCTTCCCTTGATCCACTCCCCCTTCTTCATGCTGGCATCAGCTTCAGGAATTCTCCTAGCGAGACTGAACATCAGCCCCATCACAAGCTCAGCTACTGCGTTGCTTGGACCCTCCGGGGAGTTAACCACAATGATTTCGAGTCGCTTGGCAGCAACCAAGTCGATATTGTCAAGGCCTACTCCAGCCCTGCCTATGACCTTAAGCCTCTTCCCCGCCTCTAGGACACACCTAGTTACTTTAGTCCGGCTCCTGACTACGAGGGCATCGAAGCCTCCAACAACCTCGATTAACTTTGAGGCTGTGATTGCGGTCCTGAGATCGACTATATAACCGGCTTCCATGAGGACCTTGACCCCGTCGTCGTGTATCTGGTCGCAAACTAGAATCACGGGTCCACCCATTGGCCCTTGCCTACCTCCTAGATTTCGCCGCGACGATCTGGATGATGTCATCTTTATTTAGGGCGTGACCTTCGCCCATCCTCTTTTTGGTCCTCGCGTTAATAGCAAAAATAAAACTCTCCCCGAGATCCGTGTGGATAAGGGATGCAAACTGCTTCGTTGTAGTACCCCGGGAAACTAGGAAGCAGTCGGGGAGAACCCTCCCCTGGTGATCGGTGAGCTTGTCTGAGTCTTCTACGGGGTAGATGGGTATCATATCTAAGAGTGTGAAAAAGGCGGAGTTGATGACCTCTTGGACGCCAGTAGAACCCCAATTATCAAGAACTCTCTCGCGGATAAGCTGCAAACCCTTCGTCTGGCCTCCTGAAAGTTTCTCCGGATTAGGGATCTCAAAGTCGCCGTCCCCGGGGGTGTAGTTTATGAGGCCCGCAGCGGTCGCTCTCCTGAGGGAAAGCTCGGCCTCCGCACAGGTGGGAATGACATGATAACCAGCATCTCTGAGAGACTGCACGTTTTCCTCAGCTGGCCCCTTATCTGCCTTGTTTGCTGCCACGATAAGGGGCTTCGAGGCCTTCCTGAGACCTGAGGCGAATGCGGTAATTTCGTTGTGGCTCCAACTCAAAGCGTCATTAGCATTTAGCCCCCGTTCCTCCACGGCCTTCGCGATGTGAAACCTGTTCATCCCTAGGCCAGTGAGTTTTTCCTCTAGATGGCGCCCGATCTCCTCTCGAGCAGCCTGAGCAGTCCTCGCTACCCTCTCCCAGTCTTTCCTAAGGATCCTCGTGAGCCAGAGGTCGAACTCCGCCTCAAGCATCCGCACATCCTCGATGGGGTCGTGGGTACCCGGAAGAATCGATTGGCCGTTATCGTCCGTCTCCCCAGCTGCATCCACAACCACTATGAGGGCATCAGCCCTCCTCACCTCGTCGAGGAACTGGTTCCCCAGTCCCTTGCCCTGATGAGCTCCCCTGATAAGACCCGGGCAGTCGATGAGATCGACGGGTATAAGGCGGACCCCGTCGACGCAAGCGGAGTTAACCGGCTCGTCCTTGACTCCGAACTCATTGCATACACATGGCGAATGGAGGTATCCGACCCCCTTATTGGCCTTGATGGTAGTGAATGGGAAGCCTGCGATATCCACTGCCTTCATGGTAGCAGCTGCAAAGAACGTGCTCTTGCCGACATTCGCCTTACCAACAAGCCCAACGATACCAGCCAACTGAATCAACTAAATAATGGAGCCTGGGGCTTAAACCTCTTGTCCTAAGATCTCAATTCGCCCGGTTCCTGACTGTTAAAAAATATCTTTTGACGTAAACCTAAGAAATCTATTCAGCGGGTGTTTCTGTGATAAAATCCCTTCTGTTTATACTTGCCAAAACTCCTAATGCCTTTCTCTTCTAGTTGTATTACAAGCTTCTCCGCAATCTCTGGGGAGACCTTTCCTTGTTTTGACATGTAATCAATGATCTGGGTCACCTGCTCGGGGATTTTACAACGGCGAATGAAATCGATGATATCGGGATCGTATCCTTCCCATTTTCGATTCACTTGGGGGAATCTTTTCGGTCCGATCGGTTCATTCTTTTGATCTGCTACGCTCTTCCCGTTCACGAGCTCATAGGCAAGGTGAGGAAAGAGCTCCCTGAACTTCTTCTTTTCCATTGGTTTCACTGAGAAAGTGGAATGAGGCAATATAAATTTGATTGACTAACTTTCCATGTCATTCCGGAGAACACATTCACCTTTCTTCAGAAAATAACCTGAAGGCACATCTTCGTCCACAATAAGACCCGGTGCCACCCAAGCTTCAGAACCTACCTTGATTCCTGGGAGGAGGCTTACATTGATCCCAGTCTGAGAGCTGTCACCCACCACGACTCCAAACTTACGGCATCCTGAGTTGACTCTGCTCCCTTTGAGGTTCATTTTGATGTACTTTTTGTCAAATCTGATATTGGCGGTAATGGTTCCGGCTCCGAAGTTGCAGCCTGCCCCAATTACACTGTCCCCGAAATACGAGAGATGCGCGATATGACTGCTATCCATGACTATGCTGTTCTTAATCTCACAAGCGTTCCCAATTCTGACGCCTGAGCCAATGCTAGTGTATGATCGAATGTAGCAGTTTGGTCCGATATCGCTACAAGCGCCGATGTATATCGGCCCCTCTAGGTACGTTCCAGACCTGATCCTAGTGCCTTTTCCAATGTGGACTGGACCATATATACTAACGTTTTCCTCTATATCCCCACTAACGGAGGAGACTAATCCGTTGAGCGCTCTTGCATTAGCTTCAAGGAGATCCCAAGGATGGCCGACGTCCATCCATCCATTCGCCGGGAGTATTGCGGCCTTTACGTTAGCACCGGACTCGATCAGCAAACCTATCGAGTCCGTTACCTCATATTCTCCTCGGGAGGAGATTCCCGTATCTCGAATATGATCGAAAATTTCGGAATTAAACAGATAGATCCCTGTATTGGCGAGTTTGCTGGTAGTCTCACCTTGCTGGGGCTTCTCCAATAGTCTTATGACATAGTCTCCATCAAGTTCCACGGCAGCAAGCCTCGACGGATCATCTATGGGGATGACACCTAACGTCGTTTCTCCTGTCTCATGGGCATCTAGTACGGCTTTGAAACTTTCGACTGCAATAAATCCGTCACCGTAGAACCCAATGAACTCATCATCACCAACAAAGTCCTTCCCCAAGGCGAAGGCGTGAGCCGTCCCCTTTACCTCATCCTGGTGGGCAAAGTTAATTGAGATTCCGAGCCTTGAGCCGTCACCTAGCTGATCCTTGATCTTATCCTCCATGTAGTGAGTCACGATTAGCGCCTCATTGATCCCCACCTCGGATAGGCCTCTGAGGGACCATTCTAGGAGGGGCAAACCACCGACTGGGAGTAATTGTTTTGGTCTTGTCTCAGTAAGTGGCCTCAAACGCTCCCCCCTCCCGGCCGCTAAAATAACAGCTTTCATTTTAATCCACCTAAAACCAATTGGACAAATTTTTTACTGGTCTCAAGAAGTCCTTTAGCCCGCTCTTCGTCATGGGCCTCAACAGTTATTCGTATGAAAGGCTCTGTGCCGGAGGGTCTAATCAACACCCATCCGTCTTCAAGCTGAAAGCGAACTCCGTCCACCTTGGAGATGTTCGTCACTTCTCCAAACTCTGTTTCAATGTTTGATATTGAGTCCATAGCTGCTTGCTTCTTCAAGTTTTGGCAAGACACCTTCGCCCTATAGATGGGGTACGCTGGGATACCTGAAACGAACTGAGATAGAGTCTTCTCTTCAGAGTCCAAGGCCTGTATCAGCCTTATTGCCGACAGGATACCGTCGGGGCAAAAATGGACATCTGGATGGATCCAAGCCCCAATAGGTTCACCGCCGAAGATTGCCCCCGTTTCCAGCATCGCTTCTGTGACATGTACATCCCCTACTTTCGTCCTGATGACGCTACCCTCGGCCTCTTCTACAGCCTCTTCGACAGACATTGATGCACCTACGTGGGTTACCACGGTCCCACCACCGTTGGCCCTCACTATATATCCGGCGTACGCAGCGAGGACTCTATCAGGACTCGGGGTTACACCATTCTCATCGACTGGAATCATACGGTCCCCATCACCATCAAAACCAAAGCCGATCTCAGCCCCGGAGTCTCTAATCATTTTTCCGAGCCTTTCGAGGGATTCCTTGTTCGGCTCGGGGTTACCAGCAGGAAAATACCCGTCGGGTTGAGCGTTTATCATTATAGTCTGACTACCGAGCTCCTCGAATAGATCCTTTGCGATGGTTGTAGTCGCCCCGTTGAATAGGTCACATATGATTCGCCTCTCCAGGGGGGCCTCGATAAGATTGGAGATCGCCTCTATGTAGAGCCTCTTCAGATCCATCGCCTCAACATGCCCCACACGGTTCCATTCTGAGGTCGTGAACTCTCCCTTTTGGACGAGCTCCTCTAGCCTCTCCTGTTTCTTCATTGTATAGGCCATCCCAGTGGAGTCAAAGATCTTGAGCCCGTTATATTGCGGGGGGTTATGGCTGGCGGTGATGGATACGCCGGCCTCAGCCTGCATTTCCCTCGTGAGCCAAGCCACCACAGGGGTGGGTATAACACCTAAAGTACCTACGACTAATCCGGAGGATACGAAACCCGAAGAGAGGGCTAGCTCGATCATCTCTCCTGAGAGCCTCGTGTCTTTCCCAATGAGGACAGCCCCACCCTCAAACATCGATGCTATGGCGGTGCCGACTTTCTGGGCCAATAATGGAGTAATATCCACATTTGCTATGCCCCTAATTCCTGAAGAGCCGAATAGTTTTATCGATAACGCCTCCTAGGAACGAACTTTCGAAGGGGGTCTGTATTCATAAGCTTTTCCAGCCCAAGGAGGCGTATACCCTTTTTAACATCGCCATATACTTCGCATCGGACATCAAGGCCCTTTTCCTCAATAGGTCTACCGACGACTTCTCCCTCGATATCTTCCTTCAAGCGGACCAGAATATGGGTTGACCTTGAAATCGCTCTCCCACCCATGACTACTTTCTCATTAAATCCAGTCACGTTATACCCAGAATCTTCTAAAAGTCTCTTGACTTCAACGAGGTCATTCGAGTAGACGTCGATGTCGATGTCGCTACCTTTACGGGCTGTTCCCCTCCAGACGCTACCCCTCAATACAGGGTTAACATCAGAGAGGACTCTCATAAGCCTGAGGGCGAGTCGCCTCATCGTGATTATAAGTTCCATACGGGTTTTCCCCTCCAGCTCATCCGCTAGGAGATCTAATTCTGTTGCAACCTCGTGGTTACTGGGCATAATTTTGACGCCTAAGCTCCGAGCTGCCCGCTCCTTGGCGTGAACGTACTCCTCGGAGGCCTTTGTATAGAGGAGGCGGGCGGCCTCGCGGGCTACTTCTCGTCTCGGATCCAAAGACAAGTCTAGTGATAGAAACAGTTCTTAGAATTTAAACTCGGGGGCTATGATGGCATCCCAAGAAGCTCAGATTTCCTGACCCCAATGTGCCTTATGGCGGTTACCTTCCGGGCCTCGTTGTAGACATCCGAAGCAAGCTTCCCTAACACCACTTCATGAACTATCTGACCGAAATCGAGGGTCTTGATCTTTTCATTAACCACGTCTCGCATTATGTCCCTAATCGCTTTCTCCTTAGAAGTCTGTATTCTGGTATTAGTTAGCGCGGTAATGACTAATTTTAGTCTATATCCATCGATCGTGTCAACCCTAAAGAACCCGTCCACCTTAGTGCTCCTCCTCCGGACTAAGCTTCTAAGATAGTCCCTGAGATACTCGTGGCCCTTGAAGACAGTCTGAGCCGTGTTTTCCTCGATCCCGATGATCTGGAAGTACATCTTTAGGTACTCCTGAGAAAAGTCTCCCGTGATCGCTGCAAGAGTCGTGTTATATACTCTGCCCATGATTTTTGAGGGATCTCCGGAGGGGGTCTCACCTACCTTGGTCTCGCCAAAGTAGCGAGGAAGGTAAATGTTATACCACTCTTTCCTCCTCCACTTATCCCTGACTGCTCTAGACAAGTTTCAAAGTCTCTCCTTGGGTCGTTGTCCTCCAAAGAGCCCCCGGTAATTTATATGTTTCTCCAAGGGACATAGGCGGGTTTAATCATAAGCTACACATGGAAATGGTATATGGAAAAACGCCTCGATCTAAGGGGTTCTTTTGAGCCTCATGCCTCAATATTTTTTGGTCCCTTAAAGATGGGACATTCTTAACAAGCATGAATCAATAATTGGCCATTACTGTGTTATTCAGGTTCAATTTTTGGGGTTTTCGGGAAACATAAGGATATTATGAAATAAGATCAATTGTAGCTCTGTAGCACGGATAAAAGCATAAACGGAAAAGCACAAAGCGGAACCCCTTGCAAGAGGGGAATAAGCGGCGGGCGAGGCTCGGGTTAGCCTGGGACCATCCGGATGTGTGCAAAGGCGTGGGTGCTCGCGGCCGAGAGGATCTTAATACGCGCGCAAGCGCGGAAGGCCTGAGCTCCGTGCTACACATTCTAAAGACTCTCCTCTTTTGCAACTTTTTCAGTCTATTTCGTGTAATGCTTTCTCCGCTGCTTGAATGCAGGAAAGGAGATCGTCAAGGGTAGCGATGAGAGTTATTATTGCATCGGCTTTGATGGTGATTTCAAGCGTGGCGCCTTCAGTAATGGTTTTGAGTGTAACACCCAAAGGGCTCTCCTGATTATCGGGCATTGTAGCTTGTCGAATGGATGAAGCCGTCTCGGGGTCCTTGTAGGGGAGGGTTATCTTGACCCGGGTCTCAGGCTTGAAACTGTTCTCCGACAAGTACGTCCACCCTTTGGAGGAACTCCTCTTGGTCTGCCTCGGGGAGGAAGGCACCGGCAGCGATGTTATGGCCTCCACCTCGTCCCTCATGGGGTTCGGCGGCTTTCATCATGACCTCCCCTAGATCTAGACCGAGTTTAGCCATGTCGTCGGTAGCTCTCGCAGAGACCTTTATAAGATCTCCGTCAGCTCTTGCGGAGGAGATGATTGGTTTGTATTTCTTGAGGATGCCTGTGGAGAGGAGGATGGATGAGACGACCCCGATGATGCGCTCGTCTATGTCGTTGTCGGCAACGAGAGTGTATATGTGTGTCCTTTCCTCGATACGGTCTGCTTGGCGGACCCAGTTGAGGTACTTACCAATCTTGTGGCGATACCCCTTTAGGATCTCAGCAGCATCTTTAAGGGCGTCATTGCGATCACCCATGCAGATGCTGAGACCTATGCTGGGGTGCCCCATGCGGGCGCAGGCATTGAGAAGGGAGGCGAACTCGCGGCCGTCTCTGACGGCAGTCCAGGGCTCCTCGCCTTTGAAGGTGTAGATGGTGCCAACGAGGTCGTGTACAGCATTGGCATCGCATCCCTCGTAGACCATGTGCTTGGTGATGGCTGAGAATAGGGTGCGCTTCTCCTCCTCAGAGAGGTCCCTAAGAGCCCTCCACCGGCCCTTGTTCTTAAGCTCAATGCCGGCCTCTTTGAGGAGAGCGAGGCATCTATCCTCCCGCCCGCTGAGGCCGGGGATAAAGGGGATCGTGGTGTAGGCGCACGCCCGAGCCAAGGGTCTTGTCTCGTGACCATAGAAGATGAGGTCGTTGTGAGTCTCAACCAGGTCGAGGCGTTTAGCGTCGGACTCGATGACCGTATTCATTCCCAGAAAGGACTTTTTCTCCCCCTTATCTTGTCGGTCAGCAAGGGCACCTACAATACCAAGAGGGCTCAGGTCAGCGTTCTTGTTATCCACTAATTTGGCTAGAAAGTAACTGACTCCTGCACCGCTTATCCCCTGCGCTCCGTCTAGGCCGTGGAGTAGGGGATTGATGTGGATAATATTAGGGGCCTCAATCTCTACGGGGAGGTGGTGGTCAAGAACAATTATCTGGGACTCCTTGAGATGCTCCTCAAACATGTCGAGATAGGCTCCGCCTAGATCTGAGAATAGAACTAGCGGGGGTTTCTCAGCTGCGACGGATCGAACCATATTCTCGTCGACCCGCTTCTCGCAGGTAGTCTTGAATCTAGCGCTGAGGCGTCTAGCAAGCTGGCTGAGGATTCCCCCTGCAGCGACACCATCGGCGTCGTTATGGGTCACTATACGGATGGGATCACCTCGTATGACGTGGTAGTTGAGGGTCTCCACTGCTGGCTTATATGAGTTGAGAAAAGCGGTCTGGGAGGCTATGGGTTTCCCCCTCAGATGGTTACGATCTCGTCCCTATGACGCCAGTCCTCCGGCAACATTCCCCGTTTTTTGTAATAACGGGTGAGGGCATAGATCTTGGACTCCGTGTTCTGGAGGCCCCGTTTATTGCTGAAGTCTTTGCGGTTCCTGTCTAAATGCCGCCTCAGCTTTGTGGATCTGACCATGAGGTTGTAGAGGTCCTCGGGTATCCTAGGTGCGAGCTCGGCCTCCTGGAGAACACGATGGATCCCGTAGCCCACGATTGACTTTACTAAGGGGATGCCATACTTGTCTCTGAGGATGTTGCCGATCTCGCTCTGGGGTTTGCCCTCTCGGGCAAGGTTGATGATTAGTGCCTTGACCTCGTCCGGCTGGTAGATCACCCAGTTAGGGGGCCTTTTGGAAACGGGTCTCGTGGAGCGGGATCTACCCCTCATATATGCGTTTTTGCCGACCATTGTAAACATCCTGTATTTAGTGTTTATCTGATTGCCCTACTTCAAATGACTCGTTTGTTTTTAAACATTGCTTTCCTGGTCAATGTTTATAGCAAGATAATTTTCCTCCGACTGATCTTATGCGCTTCTCAGGGGAAAAGAAAAAGTAGTGAGAATATTTTGAAATAAATGAGTTCTGAGATTATTTTATTGAGGGCACTCTAGCGTGAACCAACTATTTGGAATAAAACCTAGTTTCAAATACTTTCTGAGTAACTCCTACTGACCACGCACACACCGTAAAGCTTCTGGGAGGCGTTAGAGCCCGTGGGTACGCGCCATCTCTATTTATACCCAACTAAAGATTAGAGAAAAGAACAATACCTGAAGAACATCCAAGCAACCATACATCTTCATTTCCTTTGTTCACATCTCTCTCAGAACACACTCTTTCAAAACAACCAAATCAAAAACACAACTCCATACCCCCCCTCCATAAATCACCAGGAAATATGGCGTTTTGACCCGCTTCAGGGAGTCACAGAAATAAATCGAGGTGTAGGATTGGGTAAAGAGTCAATTATTTCGTTCTTCAACGGAGAAGAGAACGGCGTTGGGTCTGTGTCTAGGGTTCCCACTCGAAACGAGATGGAGATCGCATTATGGAAAATTGCTATGGATTCACGGAGGAGATGGAAGAGCCAGAAAACCCCTATCGGGACCAAACAGAAAGAGAAACGAATCGAGATAAACGCCTTGAAGACTCTGGGAGCGGTTAAGAAAGACTCGGAAATCTCGGACCTCCTCGAGCGTGTTGAGGCGTTGGAGACTTCTCTCGGATGAGAAGGGGGGACGAGATAAAGTCTCTTTGAGGTTTTGAGGCATCCGCTATATGGAAGTCTAGGGCATCTGCGTGTGCGTGAGTCTGGCATGGAGTTTGGTCTGACTCTCTGACGAATTGGGATTCGGAGACAATGGGTCAGCGTCTGGAGTGGTGAGCATGACTCAAAAAAGACTGGAGTCACGTATCAGAGTTTTAGAGAGGTCCGTCAGAGTTGGCGATTCCAAGTGCATTATCTGTGATCCAACGGCACTTACTACAAGGATGAGTCCGGGGCGGTCAGGCGGCTTTCTGAGATTGAGGGGCAGTTCATAGACGTGATGATGAATGACTGGAACTCGCCGAGTTGGAGCGAGGGCAGGAAAGAGCAAGCAAAGTGAGAGCGCGCGGAATGAAACGTAGATATTGTATTCTCGATTGACGGGTCTTTTATGCTCTAGTATCGTGATTTATCTGAGTTGAAGCTTTCCCCGATGTATAACCTCGCCGCGCTGCATCCGAAGCTAGCTAAGGAGTGGCACCTGACCAGGAACGGGGATTTGACTCTATATCAAGTCACTCCAGGAAGCAGCAGAAAGGTCTGGTGGAGATGCAGTCAAGAGCATGAATGGGAAGCAGCTATTAATAGCAGGACAAGTGGAAGTGGTTGTCCGGAATGCTACAAGGAGGATCGATGCGAAATATATAGAAAGGCGCGCGCGCACTACGAAATCTGAATAGGGCAGTCTTTTTTTTCTTCTATGTATCAAATAAACGACTCAGGTCATGGTTTTTTGACACCAAATAGTTCATTGTTCAAACCAAGGAGGTCTGGCTTGCTCGTACGAGTGATGTATCACTAATCCTTATCTAGCGACCCTCAAAAGCAAGCTAAGCAACTGGTGAAGATACAAGGGAGCTAAGCTAAGCCCTAGTTGTGATTTGAAGCGTTCCCAACTCTTTGTGCGCGACTATATATCTGCTGGTCAATAGTATGATTATCGTCTTTTGCGATTTTTTCAGGGGTACGATAAGTTGATTTAGATAATGTCCGCGTCCGCCAAAATGTATAGCTAAGAAAAAATCGGATTACTTCAAAAGGTATTTAAAAATCACTATTTTCAATTATATATAAAATTCAATTAGATAGTAAA
Organism: Candidatus Bathyarchaeota archaeon; assembly: GCA_002726865.1. The sequence continues at coordinate 7,519 of PBSW01000074.1, read as the reverse complement.
AATGAAACAAGACGAAAAATCATTACAATCTCATCGCTCAATGTAACTTTCGAGACACGTCCTTCAGGCTCTCTCCAAGAAACAGGTAGCTCCCTGACCGATAAACCAGCCCTAATAGCTTTGATAATAAGCTCAGTATCAAAAAAATAAACCGAATCCTCAACAGAGAGAAGAAGATCACTAAGGTCATCTTTTATCATTCCCTTGAAACCACATTGATAATCAGAAATCTCATGACCAAAAAAAGAACGTAATAAAAAATTATACAGTTTACTCTTCAACGTTTTAAAAAAAGGCCTTTGTAAACTTGAATCCCCCAGATAACGTGATCCAATCACCAATGAAGACCCATGCTTTAGATAATCAACAAGAGGCCCCAAAGAAAATAGATCTACGGGCATATCCATATCCATGAAAATAATAAAACTTCCCGACGAAATACGCCAAGCGCGCTTGATGGCTTCACCCTTCCCAATACGGGCATCAGAATGGATAACTCTTACATCAGGATATAAGTCAGATAGACCCAGGCTAATGGAATAACTGCGATCTGTGCTTCCATCCTCAGCAATAATTATCTCAAAAGAAATATCCGCGTCTTTCAGTGCTGTTCTCAACATTAAAATATTTTCTTCGATAATTTCAGCTTCATTATAAGCCGGAACGACCACAGAAACTATCGGAGACAAAGAACGTTCGAAAACCAAAGCCGGTCTAACTCATTTGTATGGTGATAATGCGTGTCCATCAGAGATATACAAGGCGTCAATAACAGGGAGAGAACATACTTAAAAGGATCAGAAAAAATTCTCTATTTAAAGAAAAAGGATTCAAAAAAAAACCCGTTATCACACGAAGAAATACAGGGTTCTAAAAACAAAAACTATCGATTGGAATAATAGGAACAGGGCGAAAATCAATCCATTTTTAGAATCTAACTTTAAATTAAGCTTTGATAATCCGAGAGCTGCAAAATAGCCTAAAGGAAGATTAATTAGCGCTCGTGATTTATCAAATGGATTCAAAAATAAGAATAAAATAGACGTTAAAAAGACCAAAAGACGCAGGAATTTTGAGACATCCCTTTCATCGCTCTGCCCACTTAGATAGTATGCAGAAAGCAACCATGGGACAATATTTGATAATGCGCCAGCATAAACGAAATTTACCGCTCTAAAAGTATCAATAAATAGAGATAAAGTTACCAGATTTAAATATGGTCGAATGCTATTCGTGGATAGAAGAAAAAATACGGGAAGTATAAGAACAAGTCCAGATACCAAAAATTTTACCAGAAAACGGTAATAATCACTATAACTGTTTTCCTTCAACTTAATGAATAAAAACGGGATAACTACAATACAATACTGAAAAAAAGTCCAAGGATGGACGAACAAGACCATAAAAAATAGGGCAATGGAAAAATATCCAGTCCATACAGCCTCTCTTTTAAGACTTGAAAATAATAAGCCTAGTGAAAAAAACACTAAGCATAAACCTAGCAAATTAGATAAAGGATATAGATAAATCCCAAGGAGAAAATTGGCTCCGGAGGATAACAGGAAAGAAGACAGGACAGCTAAATCATTTTTACCATAGGACTGCCTTACAAAGTAATACATCGAAAAAACTAATAGCATGAAAAGCAAAATCGGACTGTACATAATGAAAGAAACTGACTTTATATGAAAAATCGACTGCAGAATAAAAACTACCATTAAATAAGCAGGTCTAGAACCGCTCATCTCTCGAAAAATGCTTGTCCAATCCGACCGGATAGTATCAACTACTCTTGCCCTTAGCATTAAATCAGGACTCAGAACCTCTTTAGCGGGATTGATAGTGGAAAAATAGGGATAAATTGGAATGAATATGGATAATAATAAAGCTGAAACGAAGAAAAATCGGGAGCCAATTAGGGGTAGATGATTAATACTTGTTTGATGTATCCTTTTGTTGAATAAGTTGTCTTTTTTATACCAGTTGATTATCCGTTTTGGGATCCAACCAAACAAAAAAAGGAGGACCAAGAGGGGTGAAAAAAGAGAGAATAAATAATATATTTGTTCTTCCATAATGGCTATGTTTAAAAAAATGGAAGATAAGCCTAAGGGAACAAATATAATCCAATTGATTAAAGAGAATAATTCTATAATGAATAATAAAAAAAGTCCATAAAATATAAGTAATTTTAGATCAAGGCCATCTAAATGCATGCAGTAAATAAACAAAAAAGATGAAATTATTATAACAGGAATATATCCTAAAAATAATGATGTAAAAATACAAATGATAATGCTTGAAAATAAATAAAAATACTTTCTAAAATATAATAAAATAAGAATATTTAATCCGACATTAAAGATCATAATAAACAGCGGCACAGTGACCGAAAAAATGGTTCGTTGAAAGAAACCAGATTGTAAATGCAAAATTGGAACCTTTATCCAATGAAGCACGGATAAAACCATAAGAAAAAAAGTCAGAACAACAGAAGCATGAACTGCTTCCTCTGGAAGAGCCTCTAGATTAAAGTGGAAACAGCCCATTGGTATATGAGAAAATCCATTCTAATAGATATGGATTACCAAGAGCACAATTTTCCAGACTATAGAAACAAGGTCCTAATGAATGCTCTTTCGGAATTCAGAGGGCTGGAAGGTCAATCTTTTAGGAGGAGTCGTCCTTCCCAAATATATTCCTAAAAAAAATGCAACCTAGAAGGCCCAATACGGTGGTGGTGGATACCAAATATCCGAGGTTCATAAATCTCTGTGGAACAAACTCTAAAGTGGCAGCATCTCTAGTTGGAGTCACTTTAAACCCCATACTGAATAAATTAACAACAAAGGGAGAAACCTCTTGGTTATTAATATCGAGCTGCCATGCATCAGTATGTGAGGTAGCAAATACCAAGACACCGGGTCCCATTACCCCGTTTACGACGTATTTTGTAGGATGAACATCCTTATAATCCAGTCTCGTTTCTCGATTTTGACTGGAAAACGGGTTCATTGTTTCCGCTGGATGGATAAGCATTGAATCCACTGTTAGACCCTTACCTAAGATCGAGACCTCGTACATTCCTTGGTCCAGATGCATATCGTTCAAGTAATATCTGCCAACTCCAGTAAAAGATGGAGAAACGTAGTACACAAAAACCTGACGTGTATCTATGTTCTTAAAGAACACTCGACCGGATGACTTTTGGAAAGATTGGACATCCATCCGTATCTCAGCGACAAGACTCTGGCCTCCAGGGAGAACCAGGGGACTATCAACTTTAAAGACCCTGTTACTCACCAATACAACCCCTAAATTTTCAGAAAACAGTTCATTATATTTTATGGGATGGTATCGCGAAGAAGAATCCTCAAATTCAATAGTATATAGGAACGGAGTCCTCTCGAGAACGGATGAAACCTCCGAAATTAGTTCACTGAAATCGTTATCAGAAAAAATTAGTAGTCTATCTATAGCAAGAGACTCTTTAGGAGAGATTGCTATCTCATGAATCCCTTGAGACAGATTCTCAGTTAAAGAGAACCATCTAAACCCTTCTTGTGAATAATCCTTAAGTCTACGTGAACTTTTCTGTCCATCAAGATAAATAGACGGTTTAGAACCAAAGGCTTTCATCCATATATGATGGTCTCCAGATTCATTAACATCAATAGTTAGCCTTAAAGGAGTACCAACTGTTGTCTTCAAAGAATATCCGCCGGCATTTATAGCGCCAACTAATGTCTGGAGCCAAGAGTCCACCTCCCATCCATCCAAAAAACGAAAAGCGCGGATAAATCCCTCAAAATCATCCTCAAACGAGAATAAAAAATCGTAATACGAATCTGCAGGAATAAATAACGGATATTCGGATATTAGATTCAGATCTACTTGCTCTGGAAAAATTAGTGCCCTCCCCGAAGTGTTATATCCGGAAGAAATGTATGTCGTCAAACCATCAAATCCTCCAAAAATCACTGCGGGGTTACTTGAAGAGTGAATCAGATCTGACGAAAATAATGAATTTTCAAAGATATATATGGGCCCTTCATTCCAAACCAATTCTATATCTTCCAATCCATTCAGTACATCTAAATAGGTACTAGGTATACCGGGAGGATCGAAGTCCAACCGAACCACAACATACCGCACAAGTGCCATGTCTAATAATTGGCCGATATTCTCGATGGATCCATCATACAAGGAGTTCGCAATATAATTCATAAAAAACGTGGAAGCCGGGGAAATATCATACTCAGCTGTAAAAGGAGGGTTAAAAACAGGAACGGGTGACAAATATCTAATCGGCTCATTGACCCCCGTCTGGGTCCAATTAAACCAGAGGTAATTCATCAAAGGAAGATATAACACCCTAAAATCTCCAGGTTGCTGTTCCAACCAATCTTCAGACGCTATACTATATTGGGGCCTAACAGAGGGACTGTAGACTCCATTGAAATCACCAGACAACCAGGGAAAATTCACGATAAAAACGGAAACGATAAGAAATGAAATAAGTAATTTATTGATTTCAACAGCAAATCCTCCATGAGATACAATATATCTAATTTGATATAGAACTACATGCAAAGAAGTTCCAATAATTAATGCGGAGGAAATCGATGATAAATACAAAAGTTTGTTGGGATCTCTAAACAACTGCATAAAGGGCATACGAACAAAATCTAAATAATAACCCCCTAGAAAATTAGTGCCTTGACCCAAAACAGTCGAAACCACATAAACGAATAATAAAAAAAGATTAAAAGTTTGAGTTTTCCGATTAGAAATAACAGAAATCAAAACCAGTGCGGGTAATAAAAAAGATAACCCAAACCAGACTTTGTAGAAAAGACCACCGGATGTGTAGATTTCCTGGTTGTACGGAGTCCAAAAATATCCGAGTAAACGTATAGTGTTAACCCAATTAGCATTTACACTTAGGGAGGTGGAAATATCTTGAAAAAATGAGATGTTGCGAACCCCGCTAAATACCATATTAAGTGTGGGGAATATCCAAAAAGAATTAATCAAAAGGGAAATAATAAACACTAATGATGCTTTCAAAATTACAACGCCTTTTTTAAAAATGATAAGATACCAAAGTGTGATAATGAATGACAAAAATAAACTCATAATGAATCCGTGATTAGATGTCATTGAAACTAGTGAAAAAAGAAAAGAGCATTTAATAAATCCATATTTTTCAGCATCTACGTCAAGGTATTGAACTAAATAATAAAGAAATAAAGGAGTGAAAGCATATGAGCTTAAAATAAAATAATGACCCGATAATATTCTTGCAGTCACCCAAGGATTTACGGTAAAAAACAGGGCACCAATAAAACATACCATATAATTTCTGGATTGATTAAATAAATCTCGAAAACCAACCAATGCTTTAAACATCAAGACAGCGCATAATGCAACCACCCCAACGACATATACCTTGGATACTAATTCTAAACCAAAAATTGAAGATAAAAAGGCTCTAAGGGAATTTAACAAGGCATTTGAGAGATCATCATTAAGTGTGCCACCATGTTCCAATGGGTTCCATGTAAATAATGAAAAGTAAGAATAGAGGGGATGACGGGGAATAAAATCATCTTTCCAAACGAGCCCTGGCCTGACGAACGACCGGAACGAGAAAATTACAATGAAAATAAGCAGAGAATACCAAAAGAGAATGCTTTGGCCTAGTTTGTTAATTATATTAATTAATCGCTCAACTTTGTCTCGATTAAATAATTCAACTAAAAAACTCATTCATTCACTACCAAATAAAATCTATCCAACTAAACCAATCAACAATATCCATGTAGGTAAAATCCAAGTTATTTAAGCCACACTATAAATACTGATTGAAGTGTAAGAACCTATAATTAATCTTGATAAAACTACCTTTCATTCAGCAGTCCAAATAAAATACTGAAACCCCGAACAATTCTTAAAAATAAGGCCCCAAAGCCATGAATTGGATTCAAAATAACAATTCTCCAAAAAAGAACTGGACGAGAAAAAATAAGAGAATAGCCTGAAAAGACTTCTCTCTGGGAATACTTGTTTAACAAAACACCTATATTTTTACCATGAGAAAAATATTTTAATACAACCCCTGAAAATGACGAAGGTTCAAAATGAAAGATTCGCTCACTAATCCGGCCAACACTGAACCCAGCTCGTTTGAGTCTGATCACCAAGTCCAAGTCTTCACCGAAAGTTAACGCTTCGTCATAACCCCCCAAAGATCTCACCGTTCTAATCCGGAAAAAGCGGGGCAATTCTTTCCCAGATATAATTATCTTAATTTGTTTTTCAAAGGCAATACATCGAGCCAAAAAAGAGTTTCCCTTGGATTCCTCAGGGAGGATCACCGAGTCAACTTTATCATCATTACACACCTGAATGCATTTAGATAGTGCACAAGGGGACAACACTTGATCTGAGTCAAGGAACAGTATGAAATCCCCTTGAGATAACTCTAAACCAATGTTTCTTGCCTCAGAAACGTTACAACGCCTCGTCACCAATATTGAATCGTACGATTGCACAATGTCACGCGTAGCATCTGTACTAAATCCATCAACCACAATGATCTCGATCTCAGTGTTTTTTTGATCTCGAATTGAGGATAGGCATTTCTGGAGATATTTCTCGGAATTCATTGTAGGTACAACGACAGAGATTAACGCAGATTTTTGCAAATCAACCAAGTATTTTCTTATAAGATACAATAATGTTGTCCCATGAATACTTTTTCGCCGTAGTAACCGCATTTTTTGATAGCTGCTTTTGAAGATTGATATCACTCAGCAGCAGGGAAATTTTTGAAGCTAACTCTGTTGAATCTCCCACGGGATATTGGAGACCATTATTCTCTGGGAGAAGAAATTCAAAGACTCCAGAAAACTCATAATGTTTGGGAGAAGCTGCAATTACCGGCAATCCATAACTCATCGCTTCTAAGGCTGCAATCGAGAATCCCTCTCGTTCAGAAGGTAGAATGAAAGCACGAGAAGACTTTAGAAACTTGTTCTTCACGCTGTCAGAAACATACCCATGTAAAATAACTGAGTTAGAAAGTCCATTTGCCTTTACTAAACGGCTTAATTTCTTGGAGTCAGATCCGGCACCGATAATATGACAGTTTACTGTCGGATGATCCTTTATCACAACGGCCATAGCAGAAATGAGGTCATCCACTCTCTTTTCCGGGGCCAACCGACCAATATAGACGAGACTATCATTACGCTCATTCATCGAGGGAATAGGATATTCAGGAAGAGTAACACCGTTAGAAGAAAGAGTGACATTAGATAAACCAAATTGATTTGTTAGGACACTCTTGGTAATTCTGGAGACAGCTACTACCTCATCAGGGAGCTTCAGGACTTCATTCAGAAAAATGAAGGGAAAATTACTCATGAAAAAAGCTCTAGTGATCGCCCCTTTATGCTCAGTATATTTCCCAAAATAATGAGATAACCCAGAAAACAACGCCTCATGAACAGTG
>PBSW01000073.1 GCA_002726865.1 Candidatus Bathyarchaeota archaeon | reverse complement strand
ATCTCTCAGATATTTTGCCAGCAACAATCCTTCCTCGTTGATTAATGTCTAGATTCTCTGCTCCCTACCGTGCCTGATTAAAGGAATATCAACCTTCAATTTTTAGAAATAATCCCGCTCCTTCATCATTCGATCGGTCTCAACATCGTTAAGATACTCCCGTTTACCCTTCCTCTTTCTGGCTACACTCTCAACCTTCATAGTGAAATCCCGCTCCTTCAAGCCCTGACAGATCCCTATCACAGTAATCCATGAGATATCGGTACAGTTCCTGAAGGTCATAGATCAAACCAGGCTTACCATATTGAAGAGAGTGAATAAAACCAAGTTAAGGCTCAAGCTTAGCCTTCACGACCGCCCGGTGAACCCTACACTTTAACACCTCATAAAACAAGTTAAAGATGTTATTCGGGCCATCATAGGCCCTGAACTTTTTTCTCTTCCCAGGCTGAAGCGTCTCAGGGGTCAAACCGAAAATCTGCCTGAAATAGCCCTCTGTGAACTGCCCTAGTTATCTAGGAGCGCAAAATATGGAGAATCCTTAGGACTTTATCAATATTCCTTGTGGATCGGACAAGAACATCTATGGTGATTGGGATATAATGAAAAATTCTCGAGTTGAACACTCTGAAACTATTGAAAAAAATCTGACATTAACAAAAGAAAAACCAAGTTATAATCTATTTACAGCGATCTCTCCGTTTTTTATTACCAGTTTTATGTTCTCCAGTTCCTGAAGTATCTTGATATCACCGATCGGATCCCCGTCTATGACTATCATATCAGCCCACTTTCCTTTCTCTAGAGTGCCTAGGTCCTCCTCCATGCGCATTGCTTCAGCTCCTCTCTTCGTGGCGGCAACAATCACATCCATAGGGGGAAGGCCTGCTCTGACCAGCAGTTCCAAGTTAAAGGAGTTGGCCGTACCCATAGCTTGTCCCCCGATGCTTCCCGAACCACTGTAATCTGTGCTGGAGGCAATTCTGACGCCCATCTCATTTGCTGTTCGGAGAGATTGGAAAAGGTTCTCGTTCCAGGTTTTAATATCCGCCTCACTCCATCCAAAGGCCTTTTTAGCGTACTCGTATGGTTTCCAAATGATCGCGGTTGTTGGGGCCCAGATAGCGTTGTTTTTAATTATGGTGCGGAACATCTCTTTGTCCTTTTTCTCATCAGTGTGGTTCCCACCATGCTCAATGCTAAAGACCCCTGCTTCTAATGCATTCATGATCCCCGCGTAGCCATTTGCATGAGTCATGACAAAGAACCCCATGCTTTCCGCCTCGTAGTTCATCGCCTTTATTTCTTTGACAGTATATGATGGGATACAGCCGCCCTCGAGGTAGGTCTTACTCTCTCCCCAAAGGCCTGTACTGATCTTTATGAAATCTGAGCCCTCCCTGAGGCGGGTCCGGACGGCCTTGATGCACTCTTCTACGCCGTCTGCGTATGTATCAGGAGCGAAGAAGCTTGGAGGAAGGGGATTCCTGCCGATGTGCCCGTAGGTCGAGTTTATAGGTCTTCCCGCCGCAAGAATCCTAGGTCCTGGGATTGTGCCTTCATTAATTGCATCTCTCAATCCTAACGCGACTCTTCCACCGGCATCCCTGCAAGAAGTGTATCCCGCATTTATCAACGCCTTCGCGTCCTCAGCAGCTCTTATTGCTCTACGAGCTTCCCATGAGGGAAGGAATCTGGACGAACGGGGATCACCATCGCGGCTACCGTGAAGATGCAAATGGGCATCGTTTAAGCCGGGCATCAAGGTTTTTTCTTCAAGGTCAAAAGTCTTCACATTGGAAGGCACATCAATAGATCCTCTCTCACCAATGTCTTCTATCCAGTTATTTTTAATTAATATCTCGGCATTTGCTTTTGGCTCAGAACCTGTTCCGTCGATAAGATTAAAATTTTTTAAATAGTAAGTTTTCCCTTCCATTTTTTACTACCTCAATATGATCGGGGTATAAATCTATAATAAAATGACGTGTCCTCCTTTGCTCCGTCGAACTCTCAATCTCTCCATGGCTGAAAAGCCGTGGCCCCATTAACTCTAGTAAAGCCATGTCCATGGTAAACTACCGTTTTCAAGAAACTAAGTTAATAGCTTGGAGATTGAGGGAAACGAGAAAAAAGGAGAGGTGAGAAACCTCTAAAATGGTGATTTATGGGGTTAGGGGGGAAATTTAGATATCTTGTCAATAAAACAATCGATATCCTCGCGGGTGTTATAAAAATGGGACGAGACCCTGACGTGGCCCCCATGGGCCTTCCTTCCCGTCACCTTCACCTTGTCAAGCATCAATTTGGCAGCAACTTCAATAGGGTTGTTCTGATAAAAGCTCACGATGGGGGATTTGTTCCCAGATAGAGTGTACATCTTTCTCCCGAGCTCGGATAGCCTAGACCAGAGGTAATCCGTGAGAGTTATGATTCTCTTCTCAATATTTTCAATCCCAAGGTTGTTAATGTACTCCAGCGACCTTTCGAGGCCATAAACTCCCTGGAAGTTGATTGTTCCATACTCAAATTTCTCGGCAGTTGAACCATCCAGTTGCTCCTCGGCGTAGTCCCCCTCCCAAAGCTGATTTTTCCAACCGATCCTGTCAGGCTCCAAAGCATCAAGATGCTCCGAGCTGACGTAGAGGAACGCAAGTCCAGCTGGACCCATCATATATTTGTAAGGGGCTGCAGAGACGTAGTCAACTCTCTCTGCTTTTACGTCTGTAGAAAGCGCGCCTAGAGCCTGTGTAGAGTCTACCAAAACCTTCGCGCCGTGATCGTGCGCGATGTCCGAGACCTTTTTGAGGTCCAACCTGAATCCATTTACATATGAGACCTGGCTGACTTGGACAATCTTCGTATTGTTGTCTATGGCTTTCTCTAGGTCATTAAGTGATATCTGCCCCTTTGTTACCTTTACAGGTCTAGACTCCACGCCATATCTTCGCAAGGTCATGGTGTCCAAGGGGTTGTGTTCGTGTTCAGGGAAGACTACGTTATTCCCCTTTTCCCACTTCATCCCGTTAATCACAATGTTTAGACCGGAGCCAGTACAGGTAGTGAAGGCGATCTCATTTGTCTCCGCTCCAACGAAATCTGCTATCATTCCCCTAACATGATTAGCTTTATCAAGCCAGTTCTCGAGGATGGTCTTAGTCCCCTCTGGGTTGAAGCTCATCCATTGATCAAGGAACTCTTCATATCCCTCCCGCACCTGCTTAGGGTAAAGGCCAATGAAGGCGTTGTCCAGGTATGTCCATTCTTGAAGACCCGGAAAATCAGCTCTTATCCAATCGATGTTCAATGTAATTAAACTCTTAGAAAAAGGGCAACCTCTCGATTTAAAAAATGATATAGGAAAAATTAGGATTAATAAAACTTGAAGCGGGCTCGATTTTTTAAATGAACTCTTATGAAATCATAGCACATAATTAATTGTGCCTAAAGCTTCTTAACAAACGAAAAAATTGTTTAGGCGATGACGAATTGGCAGAAATATTGTGGATGATCCGTGCTGGGAGAAAATCCCGTTTTTTTAATGAGTTCATCGAAAAAAACTTTGTTGCTATTGGTTTCATTGAATTAGGTAATTTAAGTAAGTTCTTAGATGCTGAAGAAATATTGAATCATGCACGTGCAATCACGCTTTACGGAGGTAGTGAAGCACAAATCCGTAGGCATTCTAATCAAGTTTCAAAGTTTCTTTTTGATGTTAAAGTAGATGATTATGTGATAACCTATGATTCATCATCACGCAAATATGTTGTTGGTAAAATAACTGGCGATTATGAACATACACCCAAACTGTTGGAAGATATGCCAAACATTAGGCGTGTTAAATGGGATAATACAGTCTCGAGAGATGATCTAAGCCCTAATGCAAAAAACAGTCTGGGCGCTATGTTAACTATATTCAAGCCTAACAGACAAGCTACTCATGAAATCTTGACCAAAATTTATGGAAGACGCGCGGCGGATCCTTAACACACACTTTATCTGGCGTTTAAAATAGGCGGGCCCGGGGGGATTCCCCCAGTTAAGGCAGCCAATATTGCTGTTTCAGGGACTTGATTTACACATTCAAAAATTCGTTTTATCTATGGTTTACCGATAAGGACCAATTTTTTACCACAATTTCCTTTTTTATTCCGTTTTATAGGCGTTACAGTATTTATGGATCGGTGAAAGCCTCAATCTTGCACATATGAGAAATGATCTTATTCATCTTCACTTGTGTTAACTAAAAAGAGATTCTTCTCAAAGGCCCCTCGTTGAACAACTTTATTCATCCGCATCACTTCAAGTTCTTCTCCACTTACCCCTCTCAATGAGGGAAAACGCGCGCGGACATGGCTAATCCTAAAGATTAAGTTAAGAACAAGCATAAAACGTTTAGATGTCTTTCGAGAACGTTTCTGAACTTCTTCTGAATTTCATCAGTTCTAACTCAAAAGCAGTGAATCTAGAGTGGGACCCACGATTATCCGAGAAATTGTTGTTCAATCCATTCAATATAGCTCCTGAAATTCGGGAACATATTGCCCATTATTTTCTATTGGTTTCATCCATTACTGAAACAGATCTTATTGGGCGCGCTGAGAATGCGCGGGCGTTAATGATTCATTATAATAAAGTGTGTATGGACACCCTTTATTCTATAGTTGATCCAGATGTTTTCCAGGAGATTCTTGAGACTTATCCATTTGTCAATGAATTAGGCCCGGAACGAGCCCATATTCCTGAGGTCCTAGTGTCTGTTAATGAGTATGTTAGGGATAGTGGAATGGGAAACTTTCTCGATTATGTACGTCATTTTTCTTTGCCACAAGAGGTTGTAGACGACATATCGGGAAAAGTAATGCGTATGAATGGAATTCATGTCGAGAAGGCTTGGTTGTATATTATCTGGTGTTCTCGGCCTTATCCGGATTTGGGATTATTCAGTCATTTTTCCTTAGGTGATCTGAAGCTCCCTTTGACGTCGTATACGAGTGATGTTGCTCGTTGCTTAGGGCTCTGCCCCTATGATGGGTTGGATTGGCGGATGGACGTGTTGCGACGGGAGGAGGTTCGTGAAAATCTGACTGTGTTTTGTAGCGATTTAGTTCCTGATGATCCCGGGGTTTTCGCCTATCCTTTTTATTATCTTGGCCGGTGGATACGAGGAAAGAATCTGAGCCTTGACCTACTCCGGAGGTATCTTGAGTTCTTCAACAAGTTACATGAGCAAACAGGGAATCTTCCCGTTACATTCGATATTGTCTCTCGTGAGATGAGCACATTTGAAGAGAGTCTGAGAGCGGAGCTTGAAAAGACGAGGCTGATGTTCCAGTATGAATCTCTAAGATTTCACTTGCCTGGGGGTATAACGTATCGCCCTGATTTCGTGTTACCCGATTGTAAAATCAAGGGAAGAACGGTGTTGCTTGAGCCTCATGGAATTTGGGGATTACCCGAAGAGCGTGTTCTCAATATTGGTGGACGGAATATTTGTGTACAAGCATATAGTGACAAACCTGATCCATCGGAAATCCGATTCACGAGTAAAATGCGATCATTTAGACAGCTTTTTGGAACTGATTATTATCTTGTAATGATTGTGCCTTCGAGATTTGTTGACCGTGTGGAAATGCGTTATCCCGCTATTTTCGATGAGTTGTATGTAGGTACAGATATTCCCGAACTTTTGTACAAGCTTCAATCTATAGAAGCCTGAGAAAGCCACTGCTAAATGTGTTGAGAGAATATAGCGTTTATCACAAGCGCGCTTGAATCAGAAAGTACAATATACTTTATCTTCTCAATTTATGTTGAAGATGAGTTCGGGAGTTTTTGTGCTACAGAAAGATGGCACGCTAGTTGAGATGAACCAACAGGAATATGATTCAGAAGACATGCTCCAAACTCTCCTAGCGACATACCCCGATCTTCTAGCGGGGAATCAGATAGACGAACTAAACCCTCGTAAATGGATTCTAATCTCGAGAGAATTTAGCATTCCCGACAAGGAGACAACGCAAGGTAGATGGTCATTAGACCATCTGTTCCTAGATCAAGATGGAATACCCACACTTGTAGAAGTCAAGAGAAGTAGCGATACCCGAATAAGAAGAGAAGTAATCGGACAAATGATAGAATATGCTGCCAATGCCGTCTCATATTGGGCTATTGATAAAATCAGGTTACATTATGAAACAAGGTTAGAAGAACTAGGACTCGATCCAGACCAAGAACTGATGGACAATCTTCAGATTGAATTAGAGTACGAAGATTATTGGGAAAAAGTCACGACCAATCTAAATACAGGAAAAATTCGGATGTTGTTCATTGCAGATAAAATCCCATTTGAGCTAAAACAAATAGTCGAATTTTTAAATGAACAGATGAATCCTGCCGAAGTCCTTGCAATTGAGATTAAACAATACGTAGGACAACAACAAAAAACTCTGATACCAAGAGTCTTTGGGCAGTCTTCTAAGATCCAGCAGAAAAAGTCAAGGAAGAAAAAAAGGAAATGGGACGAACCATCTTTCTTAGCCGCTTTAAAAGAACGAGAGGGAGAAGAAGCAGCCAATACGGCAAAAGACATTCTTAGTTGGGGAAAAGAAAGGCTCCTAGATATTTGGTGGGGGCAAGGAATTAAAAGCGGTCAAGGTTTACTTAATCTCGTCCATGGGGAAAATTGGTACGGGTTTTTTGGACTCTGGACATATGGAAGAATAGAAATTCAGTTCCAAGTCTTGAAAAATAGACCAGTCTACCAGGATGTAGAAATGCGAATGAACCTGCTGAACCAATTAAACAGAATTCCAGGAGTTGAAATTCCTGACGATGGAATCAAAAGACGCCCGAGCATCCCTTTTTCAGCGCTTTACCCAAAGACTTCACGAATACAATTCTTTGAAATTTGGGAAGAAGTCATAGATAATATCAAAACAGGAAAAGGATAAACTCATGCGAAAGAGTCTTTATTCGAACTCTATTTTTCCTTCGTTATCGATCCTTGCTACAAGCCATTCATAGTGACTATTCTCAATAGATGCCCTTACTTGTTCCCGTAATCTATTTATCATCGGGTTTTCCAGCTTTTTTGATAAGAACACAAGGTCAGTTATCTCCTCAGACTTGTTCATATCCTGGAACACAAGAAAATCCACAGGATTCAGAACAGGCTTAATGTCGATCGGATCAAATTTCATTCTCCTGAAGTCCTGTTTAATCGCATTGTTGAACACCATCTCAGCCTGCCGTCGACCCTCAGCCCTCGCAGCCTCACGAAGATCACCCTTAACCGCGTCAAACTCAGCCTCCCTACCGCTGAGAAGCCTTTCCCGGTACTCGTAGTAATCTAGCCAGGTATTCTCAGTCTCAACTTTCGTTTTCAACTTCAAATCGGAGAGACGAACTATTTCTCCGCAATCAGGACAGACACACAGTATCTTTCTAAACTCTTGAAACTCCTCAAATGCCATTAAAACACCCTGTACTTTACCCGATTATCCTCGACTGCCTCTTTGACAAGTTTCTGGCTCTTGTTCAGCCTCGCTTTTCCGCTCTTGACTTCGATGAAGCTGATGGAGTCTATATTATTCTCGGATAATCCGTTGAATGTGAGTAAGTCTATAGGGTCACCGAGGAATCTGCAATCGGGTAGTTGCCATTTAAAGTCCTCCATAATGGGTAGGATTTTTTCCAGGTTTTTTCCTATATTGACTGCCCGTGTTGTGATGGTAGCTTTCTCAGTTGTGAGTTTCCTATTTTTTTCTAGTTTTGCATTTCGCTTTAGCAGTTTTTCTTCGTATTTCGCCTGAACCTCTTCTACTTCAGGTGGAAATGGCTTGGTTCCGTCAAAAAGTAGTAGGTCGGATAGTTTATGCTCAGCTCCACATGGACATTCAGCGTAGAGGTTGGATTTCTTAAGCCGATCGATAATTTTCTGGGTGCTCAACAGGATCACGTGATCATATTTTTGTTGTTATTCTTCTATAACGGTTTCTTCGCTTCTTTTGGGGTGAGGGTGATAGTAAAATTTAGGAGACGTATGTGTACTGTCTTTTTTAGTGAATACCCGATTTAAGCGAACTCTAAGCGATGACACTCAGGATTAAACGTGAGCTATTAAACGACTGACTGGTCAGCTTCCTGATAATTTCTAAATATGATCGGGCTAAACATTATCCATGAAAATAACAGGTATCAAAGATACATTAACAGCAAAAATAGACATGCTGGTAGGCGTCTGGGAAGGCTCAGTGATAGACATAGAGACCACGGGTCTTAATCCTGCATCAGATGAGATTGTAACTCTCGGGTTCATAGAAGACAATAAACTACAAATAATCCAGAGAACAAGCAGAGACAAAGCAGAGTATTACAATGAGTTGAAAGAGATAGTTATTAATCTAAAAGCCCCTTTCTACGCATACAATGGTTCTTTTGAAAAACGCTTCCTCCATGCTCAACTGGGCATCGAGAAGGAGTTTGTTGATGTTTTTTCACCCTGGAGAATAATGGCTGAGTCTAAGGGACAGAAATGGCCAAAACTGGATGACCTTGTTTCCGAACCTGAAATGTATCTAGGACTACCCAGAATAACGGGGAGAGAATGCCCGATTCTCTGGAAAAACTATCTTCAGACTATGGACCGAGAGTTACTCACTCCCATTATGGAACATAATAAATCAGACATATTGAGGACTTTATTCTTGCTGATTCAATATCCTGAACTGTATGAAAAACCGGGTAAATTGATCTAATCGAGTCTCAAACTAGACAAAATATTTTGGTTGGGTTTACTAAATCGTTGATGATTGGGCCATCTTCGTCATCTCTTTATCTCTTTACATTTTAAGGGGGTTCCAGCTCTAGTTGCATTTTTCACTTTAGCCAATGCTTTCCCGATTGGCAATCCGGCTAGAGGCGAATAAACTGGGGTTTTCTTATCTTTAAATATATTTGAAACGATCTT
>PBSW01000009.1 GCA_002726865.1 Candidatus Bathyarchaeota archaeon | reverse complement strand
GAAGTACCAGTTTAGCTGGAGCGTAGAGCAAGTTGTGGAAAAAAGCGTGCAAGCAATCAATTACGCAAAGGAAAAAGGCTTGTATGTCTCCTATTTTCCCTATGATACGACTCGTGCAGAGTTACCCGCTTTAAAAACCCTCTTGAAGGAAGTAACGAGGAAATCCAAGCCAGATTCTCTAGCTATTGTAGACACGACGGGATGTGCCCTGCCCGAGGGTATCAAGGTCCTGATTGGGGAGATTAAGAAAATCTCCAATCTGCCCGTAGAGATCCATACTCATAATGACCTCGGACTCTCAGTAGCTAACTCTTTAGCAGCGGTAGAGGCTGGAGCGGAAGTCGTTCATGTATGTGTTAACGGGCTTGGGGAGAGATGCGGCAATACGGCACTTGATGAAATGGTTGTTTGCCTCAAAACCCTATTAGGGATAAATATGGACAGAATCAGATACGATAAACTATACGAGCTCTCTCATCTTACCGAAAAACTTTCCGGGGTTAAACTTGCGGGTAGCAAACCGCTGACAGGTAGTCTGGCCTTCAAACGGGAAAGCGGTTTGGGGATTGACATGATAAAGCAAGAACCGCTGATTGCTTTTGCTACCCATCCAGAACTAGTAGGCAGAAAATTTGAAACAGTACTTGGTAAAAAGAGCGGTCGGCCATCAATCAAACTGAAACTTGAGGAGCTTGGCATTCAGACAACTGACGAAAAAATATCCGAACTTCTTACCAAAGTCAAACTGATGGGAACAGAGAAGAAAGGCGTTGTTTCCGATGATGAATTTAAGGGTATTTTGAAAGATGTTCTGGATTAAAAACTTACTGCAGAAAAAGTAGGCGAGCCACTAATGAGTGTGTGTTACCTGAAGAGTACGCTGACATGCACTTAATAAAGATAGTCAAAAGGGAAGAGTGATGGAAGAGGTATCTGAAAGAAAGAAGGAGTTTAGGACTACCGTTGATGGAATTGTAGTCAAGAACGTATACACGCCCGACGATTTAAAAGGAAACGAACAAGACGTTAGCCTTCCTGGAGAATATCCATTTACAAGGCATATAAGGTCGAATGGCTACCGAAGTAGGTTATGGACCATGCGCCAGTATGCTGGATTTGCGACCGTTCAAGAGACGAATGCGCGGTATAAATATCTGTATAAGCAAGGAAACACGGGCTTTAGTGTCGCATTACACCTACCCACCCAGATTGGATACGATTCTACCCATCCCATGTCGGCTGGGGAAGTAGGCAGATGCGGCGTTGCTATAGACTCTCTTCAAGACATGGAGGAACTTTGGGATGGCATCTCATTAGCCGAGATAAGCACCTCACTAACTATTAACGCTACTGCCCCAATCATATTGGCCATGTATATTGCTGCAGCAGAAAACCAGGGTGCAAAGCAAAGCCAGCTTGCAGGTACGGTACAAAATGACGTGTTGAAGGAATATATCGCCAGAAACACATACATCTTTGACCCAGAAACATCAATGCGGTTAACAACGGATGTTTGCCAGTACTGTGCCCAGAATTTGCCCAAGTGGAATTCAATAAGCATTTGTGGCTATCACATGCGTGATGCTGGTGCTACAGCAATTCAAGAAGCTGCTTTTGCCCTTGCCAACGGGATTACCTATGTACAAGCAATGAAAAATAGAGGAATGGCCGTAGATTCTTTTGCCCCACGGTTCACCTTTATTGTGGCTTGTAATATCAATTTTCTTGAGGAAGTAGCTAAGCTTAGAGCGATGCGCCGGGCTTGGGCCAAAATAATGAAAGAAAGATTCGATGCTCAAGACCCAAGATCCATGATGTTCCGCTTCCATGTCCAGAATGACGGGTTTACCTCAACCGCACAGCAACCGCTTAATAATATCATCAGGACCACAATATCTGCATTGGCCTGTGTTATGGGTGGTTGTCAATCTCTGGCTACGACCTCCTATGACGAGGCGCTCGCTCTACCCAGTGAGGAGGCAGCACGAATAGCACTGAGAACTCAGCAGATTATTGCCTATGAGAGCGGTGTCGCCGATGTTACCGACCCACTTGGAGGCTCGTACTTTATAGAGTGGTTGACCAATGAGATAGAGGATGGAATTAACAAGTATATCTCTACCATTGATGAGATGGGTGGCGCTATGGAAGCAGTGAAAAAAGGATACATACAAAGGGAAATTCAACGCTCAGCTTATGATTATCAAAAAGCGGTAGATTTTGGTGAGCAAGTAGTGGTTGGGATCAATAATTTTACTATCGAAGAAGACCTTAAAATCCAACTACATGAGATTGGTGAAAATGTGGAGGAAAAACAAATAGAAAGACTAAAAAAATTGAAGCGAGGTCGTGATAATGAGAAAGTCGGTCACGCTTTGAATAAGGTTAGCCAAGTAGCAAGAAGTAATGATAATATTATGCCAGCATTGATTGAAGTAGTTAAAACTTACGCCACAGTTGGGGAAATAAGTGACGCGTTACGGGATGTGTTTGGCGAATACAGGGAACCAAGTATAGCCTAATAGACTTGGAGGACAGAATTCCAGGCTCTCTACCGGTTGGTATTTACGGGGCGTTATATCTGGAGACATTAGGCATGGCAAGTAAAAAGATACGCGTCTTGATAGCAAAACCCGGTCTGGACGGGCATGACCGAGGGGTGAAAGTATTGGCCCAAGGATTGAGGGATGCCGGAATGGAAGTGATATATCTTGGGTTACGATTAACCCCAGAACAAATTGCGCAAGCAGTACTACAAGAAGATACTGACGTGGTGGGTTTAAGTAGTTTATCTGGAGCTCATATGAGCCTGTTTCCGAAGACGATTAAGATTATTAAAGAGATAAGTAGTAAACATTATTTGTTCATATGTGGTGGTATCATACCACAAAAAGATATTCCCAAGTTGAAAGAGTTCGGTATGGCTGCGGTATTCGGACCGGGTACAGCTATTGCGGAGATTAGTAAGTTTATCCAAGCAAGCGTTGTGGAGGCAAGATAAAATGAGCTTTCTTTCTGGAATAAGAACCTAGGTGCACCACCAGCCGTAAACCAGTCGAGAAGATTCGCCATGACGTGGCTGGAATATCGGATATAGAGTGAAACGATTTTTGATTGCTTCAATGTATGCTAACAACAGGGAGGTGAAATCAAATAGGTAGAGAGAATTTGCAGGTATTAAACCCAGGAGGAAAGCTCCTTCAAAAAGTCACACGAAAAGCCCCTTCGCGTCGCCTTAATGATTTGAACGGAAAGAAGATAGGGATACTGAACAATACCTTCCCTGGAGGAGAGGTGCTTTGGCCTTATATTGAAGAGGCTCTGAAAAAGCGCATCCCGAATATCGAATTACGTAGCTGGATAGTTCCCCATAGATATCCTTCAGAGCGCAAAGAACCTCAAATAAGAGAACTTACCGAATTTAGCGATGCAGTTATTGCGTCAATGGCAGGCTGAGGCTCCTGCTCCGCGAAAACTGCGCGTGACGCAGTTCGTATAGAGGAACTCGGTAAGCCGGTAGTGCTTATAACGACCAAGGGATTGGAAACCAACGCCAAGTTTAATGCCCGGGCCGCAGGGCTAGAAGAGCTAAAGCAGGTAGTTTTACCGATGGCGGCGGTACCATTAAAGACCGAAGTCGAGGAATTAAATCAACTTGGGAAACAAACCGCAGATGCCGTTATAGAAACATTTTGCCGTGAATCTGTGCCATCAGCCGGACCGAAGGAGGTTGATGAAGAAACCACAGAAAGGGTGTTGCAATTTAGCGGTGATAGCTACAGTACAGCTTTAGATAATATGGAGAAGTATTTCCTGCAGCACCATTGGAGTGATGGATTTCCATTGGTACCACCGACTCAAGAAGCTGTGAATAGGATGCTCGAAGGGACAGAACTCCCCCGCGATCACGTAGTGGGTTTGGTTGAGCCAGAAGGCGCAGCAGCAACTATAGAGAGTATTGCTATTAATGCAGTTATGGCAGGATGTCTTCCTCAATATATGCCAGTCTTGATAGCTGCCGTAGAGTGTGTCACAGATCCTAGGTTTGATCTGAGGGGAATCCAGGGCACATCGTGTTCGGTATCACCTCTTTTAGTAATCAGTGGTGGGAAGCTTATTGAACAATTAAACATCAATGATGGTTTTAGCGCCATCGGACCAGGATGGAAAGCTAACGCTACAATTGGTCGAGCTATACAATTGATCATGTCTAACATTGGGAATGTCTGGCCAGGAAGAAATGATATGACAACACTTGGGAGTCCCTTAAAATATGTTATGCTCCTAGCAGAGAACGAGAGTGCCTACGGGGGTGCTTGGGAACCTATTCGCGTCGCCGAGGGTTTCGACTACGCTCAACCTACGATTAGTGCAATGCCAGCAATTTCTTGGCAACCAGACCATATTCCTTCAGTGATAGCTACAGTTGATAAGACCCTTGAGTTAATAAGCTTGCAAGGGAAAGTCAAATATGACCGATTTGCTGCTAATTTCGGGCTGGACAATATGGTACTTTTAACCCCTACCGCCTTTGAGCCTATTCGTCTAGAAAGACGTTCGAGAGAGGATATCCAAAAGGCACTGTATGAGGCGATTCAGTTACCTTGCTCCGAGTTTTTTGAAGACAAGGAACCATCGACAGAAGCAGGGGTGCAAATACAGATACCTGAACGGATCGTGGAAAAATGCAAGGCAAATCCTCAAGCTTTTACCCCGTTACTTTTTGGACCAGAAAGCCTGAAGATTATCGTCACTGGGGGTCCTGGGCCAGCTATGCTTGCTTACATAAGTACTTGGGGTTGGGGTCGCGCTTATTTTGTGATGAAGCCTATAAGTCTACCCAAATACTGGAAAGGCTTATTAGAAAAATACTAGGGTTGGGAGGTGCCAATCAGTGGCCGATAAGTGGTATAGACTGGCCCCACGACGGACACCGCAAGTCTCTTTTTGCAGCATCTCTTGACTGCAGGAGAATGTTTGTCGGAGAGTACCGGGTGCCTATTCATAGGTGCTGATTTATACCTCTTCGTAGGATAATTATGCGTCGAGATTATACTACTATTACTACTGATGTGCTCATTATTGGAGCTGGAGCAGCGGGTTTGAGAGCTGCTGTCGAAGCTGGTAGAAAAGGGGTTAAAGTAATAATACTGAACAAGGCCTCTTTCCCCAGTGGGTCATCAAATATATCGGGTGGAAATATGCAGGCCAGCTTCGGCTGGGTGGCGGGGGACACTAAGGAAAACCATTTCCGGGATACGGTTCTTTCCAGTAAATACCTCTGTGACCAGTCCCTAGTCGAGATTCTCGTTGAAGAAGCGGCACAAAGAATATTTGATTTAGAAGAATTCGGGGTCCTTTTTTCTCGGACAACTCCTGACCGCTACGCGCAAACCATGGGGGGAGGTTTCACGGTACCCAGAAGCGTTATGGTGGGCGGGAGATGTGACGATGTATTACGGGTCCTGTATAAGACGGCGACAGGGTACGGAGCTAGAATGTATGAGCAGGTCATGGCAACTGATCTGCTTAGAAATCAGGATGGAGCCGTGATTGGTGCTACCGCTATTGACATCGTTACTGGGAATTTCATGTTCTTTAAAGCACGGTCTACGATATTGGCCAATGGGCCTTGTGGCAGACTCTTCAAGATAACCGCAAATACCCGGAGTGCAACAGGCGACGGTTTTGCCATGGCTTATCGGTGTGGAGCGAAGCTGGTTAATATGGAATTCATGCTCTTTTTACCGCTGGGATTCATATACCCTGAATTCATGAAAGGTGTAGTATTGGGTGAATTATCGAGCTTTGGGGAAAATACAAAAGCCTTGAATGTGTTAGGCGAAAGGTTCATGCAAAAATACGCTCCCGAGACAATGGAAAAGTCGACAAGGGATATCTCCTCGAGGGCCAGTTACCTTGAAATTATGGAGGGTAGAGGTACACCGTCGGGTGGGATAATCATTGATAATAGCATGAACAACCTTGAAGAAAGCGAGAATGGTCCCGTTCGGAACGTATCTTATTACCGGATAATTCGGGATTGCCTAGGTGGTGACACCGCAAATATGAAGGACCTCCTTGAGGCGACACCCACCGCACTGTATTGCCTAGGAGGTATCAAAATAAATAAACGCTGCGAAACATCTGTGCCCGGCCTCTACGCCGCGGGTGAGGCTGAGGCTAATCTACATGGCGCCAACAGATTGGCTGGGAACTCAGTTATCGAGACACAGGTTTTCGGCACCCGGGCTGGCTACTACGCGGCAGATTATGCCGCCGGTGTAACCACGCCCACGCCCGATCCGGTAGAGCTGATTAACCATGAGTATGAGCAGTCAAGAAGTGCTTTCGATGGCAGATCAGGTTTCAAGCCAATACAATTAAAAAAAGAAATTCAGGACATTATGTGGAACAAGGTGGGTATCGTACGAAACGGCGAAGGGCTTATCGCCGCCATACGTGAATTGGAAGGAATCAGGCAAGATAAAATGCCTACCCTATACCTTTCATCGGCGAGTAAGAGATACAACTATGAATGGGTGGAGGCGATGGAGGTGGATAACATGATTACCGTTGCGGAAATAATGTCGAGGTGCGCATTGATGCGCCAGGAAAGCCGTGGTGCCCATTACCGAAGCGACTTTTCGGAAACTGACAACGCTAACGGGCTCTATGAGAGCATGACACTGAACCAAAACGGCACCGTACAATTAAGTAAAGAACCGTTGAATACGTCGAAAATGATTCCAGAGGATGCAGGACCTGATGGTTAAAGAGATAACCGTGTCCATCTTTAGATATGACCCGGAGTCGGATAAACACCCTTCATACCAGACATATTCTGTACCTAGTAAAGAACGGATGCTGGTAGGGGATATGTTGGAGTATATTCATGAAAATCTCGACGGGAGCTTGGCGTACCGCTGGGAATGTCGTATGCGGCTATGTGGTGGTTGTACGATTTTGATTAACGGAAAACCAGGCTTGATATGTCGCGAACAGGCTGAGCCAAGTATGACTCTTGAACCGCTACCCTTTCTGCCCATAGTGAGAGACTTAGTGGTAGATAGAAAATCGTTATTGGATAAAATATACTCGGTACCTCCACTGACTCGACAAAAATCTCCGGTTAGGCTTCCGGAACCGATAGCTCACGAGGTAATTCTTGGATTACGAGTGCCCAGGCAATGCGTCCAGTGTCTGGCCTGTGTTGCTGTTTGCCCGGCTACCGAAGTATTGACGGCAGATCTTTTTCTTCCACCTAAACTGATACAAATAGCCGGATTTGCCATTGATGATAGAGACACAGTGGATAGAGTCCAAGAGAGCGAAGAATCAAATTTATTCGACTGTGCGTGTTGCCATGCTTGCGAGGAAGTTTGCCCACATGAAATTAATATCTCCGAAAAGGTAATCACGGCTTTACGAAATAAGACTTATGAACATGGGATTGGTCGCGGTGGCAGGTACATCAAGGCTTTCTACGAT
>PBSW01000072.1 GCA_002726865.1 Candidatus Bathyarchaeota archaeon | reverse complement strand
GAAGGAGATAATATCGTAACTAACTTTTTTTGTTGACATCGATAATTTTTCCTTTTCTAATAATCTTTGTCCCCCTCCACGCCTCTCTCCGTGATCCTGAACGGCATCTCCCCCTCCGGAAGGAAGGGGCTCACCACCAGCTTTGCGATCCTTAAGTTGTTTCGTCCCTTCCGCAGGAATACTCTGGTGTGGCTCGTGTGGCCCATGATGTGCCCCCCGACTGGTTGGACGGCTTTCGCGAAGAACGCGTCGGGCTGAGCCATCACCTGGTTGGTGACCACAACGGCGGTGTTGAACGCCCTAGAGAGCCTAATGAGTTTATGTAGGTGCTTGTTGAGTTCTTGCTGCCTCTGAGCCAGCATCTCTCTCCCTAGGTACTCACTCCTGAAATGACTCGTGACGCTGTCCACCACGATAAGGCGTATTTCGTTCTCCTTGATGACCTCATCGGCGTTTTCCAAGAGCACCGTTTGGTGGTTCGATGTGTACGCCTCGGCGAAGATGATCTTCCGCAGTGCCTCATCAGGATCAAGGTTAAACATGGGGGCCATCTGGGTAATCCTCTCAGGGCGGAACGTGTTCTCAGTATCAATGTAGAGGGCGCCCCCCTCAAGGCCCCCTTGATCGTAGGGGAGCTGGACCGTGAGGCAAAGCTGCTGGCAGATCTGGGACTTTCCTGTCCCGAACTCTCCGTAGAACTCCGTAATGGATTGGGACTCGATGCCCCCACCAAGAAGGTAGTCGAGGCTGGGACATCCCGAGGTAAGATGACCGATTGAACTCCGGATTTTGACGAGCTCGTCTCCCCGGACAAAGGTAATGGCCATGGACTTCCTTGCAGATGAGATAACCTTATCCGCGGTGGTCTCCCCGATTCCAGCTGAGACCATCTCGTGGATCGTCGCTGTTGCTACCGCTTCTACTGTCCTGAAACCAATCTCCTTGAGTTTGGATGCAGTGCTGGGGCCCACACCCGGAAGGTCCTTTAGGGTCTGGTATTTTGCCTTATAGTACTCCGTCTGCTCCGAACTCATGTGATCCAAGTTCGTTAGCTTCTAGATGTTATTTAAACTCCCTGATTACGAGTCTATTTTCGAAGATTATCTAGTTTCTTAGATATAGAATGGGTTTATCCCGCATTGGGATTTAGAGATCTCATTCCTGCTTTCCGAGATCTATTTCAAGTACGATATTTCCTTTGTAGTCGCAATCCCTGCAACTGTATATTGTAGGGAATATACCGTATGACTTTTGTGGAAAAATATTAGAGCTCATACAGCTAGGACAAATTTTGGGTTGAGGTCTCTTGTGCTTGATCTGTTTAAGGATGTCAATTAATCCTTTTGGGATTTCCACTCGATTTGAGCTCGCTATGTCGAATTGTTTGGACCCCATTGTTTTTATATCTCACATAACTACCTCGAGTGAATGCCCAAGCCATTTTTCTCAATAAAATTATTATATTGTATATTAAAAGTGCCTTTTTTTATTGACATGTTTCTGTTCAACTATTGGGTTATAAACCTCAAATCACCCATTTAATAAGCCTCACATGATAAAACCCAATACGAATTTAGAAACGTTCTCAAATTACCATCCAATTGAGTTATACAGTCTTTTAATTTGAACTGGGGTATGTATGAACGGTTCAGTTTATTGCACCTCGATATTCTCCAAAGGAAATCCCATGCCCACCAGCACGGTTTTTACGATCTCCCTGTGATCTCCCTGTAAAAGGATCTGCTCGTTCTTAGCCGATCCACCGCAGGCACACTTCGACTTTAAGGTAGCCGCAAGTTTAGGTAGTCGCACTTCCTTGGAGTCAATACCGTCGACAACGGTGTATTTCTTTCCCCATTTCCGAAGCTCTATCCGAATCCGTATCCGCTGGGCCTCTTTGCTCATTTCCTCACAAACGCAAAGATCTGTTGGCAAACCACAGACGGGGCAAATTTCCGCCATTAATATCCAATAAACCATCCTCTGTACTAAAGCTTTCTCTTAAAGGCGAATCCTATGTTTTATATGAAGTTCTGGAGGAGAGAAAAGGCATTTAGGGCGTCCGTAGCGTCCAGAACGATGACGGTATTGGTGGAACAGCTAATAAACTCGATGATGTTGATTTCCCTACTAGCGAGGAGGTTGGTGATAAAGGCGACAAATCCCGGGGTGGTCTCCACAATCTCCGGGCTGATGAGGATGAGGGCTACCAAGTTTTTAGCCTCCTGGACATGGTCGGGAATCTCCGTTTTTAGGACCGTCTGGTCAATCATGTAAACGTAGCTATCGGTGAGATATGCCGTGACGATGTAAGGGATGTCTAACTCATCAGGGGAGATGATGACAGAGATCTTGTCCTGGAGTCTCACTACTGAGTCCTTTAGGATGTTCCGGATTTTTTCCTCCTGGAGCCAGGTCTCTGATTCCAGTTCCTCACTTACTCTGATGATGGCTGCTTTAATGGCCTCCAGGCTCCCCTCCTCAATTTCAGATTGGAGTATTCGGGCTAGGGCAGAGTAGTTGACTATCTGCAACTTCAGAGCGTCCATTACGGAGGGTCTCATCCGTATGGTCTCCCTGACTACCTGAGCCACCGACTTTGTCCCAGTTGAGCCATCTTTATTCATAAATGCAACACTCATGTCGTAAAATTTATAACTTTGCCATAGTGCTAATTCCCATTCCAAAATTGGAGTTACATGAATAATGGTCAAGAAGAAAGTCGTTCTAGCTTATTCGGGCGGACTAGATACCTCCATGATGTTAAAGTGGATTCAGGAGGAGTACAAGATGGACGTTATCAGCTGCATTCTGGATGTGGGGCAGCAAAAGGACCTAAAGGTAGTTGAGGAGAAGGCCTGGGCTCTCGGAGTTCTTAACCACTATACCTTCGACGCGAAGGAGGAGTTTGCTAGGGAGTACGTTTTTCCTGCCATAAAGGCCAATGCCCTTTACATGGGCACCTATCCTGTAAGCAGCAGCATTAGTAGGCCCCTTATCGCCAAGAAAGTGGTTGAGGTGGCTGAGATAGAGGACGCAGACGCGGTAGCACATGGGTGCACAGGGAAAGGGAATGACCAGGTCAGATTTGACCTCACGTTCAAGGCGATGAATCCCCACCTCCAGATCATTGCACCCGTTAGGGAGTGGAAATTTGATAGGAACGGCCAGATCGCGTGGGCTAAGGAGCATGGGATCCCTATCCCTGTAACGGTGGACAACCCCTACAGTGTGGACCAAAACCTATGGGGAAGGAGCATCGAGGGCGGTATCCTAGAGCACCCTGACCAGATGGTTCCGGACGAGGGGGTCTGGGAGTGGACCGTTGACGTCGAGGAGGCCCCTAATAAAGCAGAGTATGTAAAGATCGGTTTCCACAAGGGCGTGCCTTCCAGTATAAACGGTGAGAATATGGGCCCAGTGGAGATTCTCTTACTTCTTAACATAAAGGGCGGAGAGCACGGCATCGGTAGGATTGAGCACATGGAGGACCGCGTAGTGGGCCTAAAGACTATGGAGACCTACGAGACTCCCGCAGCTGAGATCATCCTAGCTGCCCACCATGATCTGGAGAAAATGGTTCTTACCAAGCACCAGAAATCATTTAAATTCCAAATAGATCACACCTGGGCTAACATCGTCTACCAGGGGCTCTGGATTGACCCTTTCAAGGAGGATTTAGACGCGTTTATTGATAGCACGCAGCGGAACGTCACCGGAGAGGTGACTATGGAGCTATTCAAGGGCAGGGCAAAGCCTGTAGCCCGGGTGTCACCCCTCAGCCTATACGACTACAACCTAGCGAGCTTTGATATAAACACCCATTATGACCAGGGAGATGCAGTGGGGTTCATCAACCTTTGGGGGCTTCCTAGTGTCTCAGCTTGGAACCTGAAGCGGAAGATCGAAGCCAAAGGAATCAATGAGCTCAAGAAGAGAGTGGTCTCAGTGCCGATCGGGGACAAATGATCCACCCCTCTTATTTTTCTAAATGAATGTCTCTTTTAGATGGTGATTGTATGAATCTTTTATCGGATTTTGACCTGAATAAGGAGCAGGTCCATGAGATATTAGATCTCTCCACCAGGATCAAAGCTAACCCAGGGAAATATGGAGACTCCATGAAAAACAAGACGCTTATTATGCTCTTCGAGTTGGCATCCCTGAGGACTCGGATCAGCTTTGAGGCAGGGATGAATCGGTTAGGGGGTCACGCGATCTTCTATAGTATTGAAGGAGGCAAGTTTACAAGGAGCGAGACACTAGAGGACGGAGTTAAGAACCTGAATAAGTACGTGGACGCTGTTATGATCCGGGCCCTGAAGCAGGATGCAGTAGAGCGGATCGGAGCAGCTGCCACCATACCCATCATTAATGGAATGACTGAAACTTATCATCCGTGCCAAAACCTGGCCGACCTCCTAACCATCCAGGAATATAAGGGAAAGTTAGCAGGTCTCAAGATCGCTTACGTGGGAGACGGGGGATGTAATACCGCCGCTTCCACTATGATCGGTTGCAGCAGCGTTGGTATGGAGGTTACAGTTGTCTGCCCTGAAAATCCTAAGTATAGCCCGAGCCCTGAAATTCTAAGGAAAATCAAGGATCACTCCGGAGGAGAAGTTGAGGTCTCACACAACTCTGATATAGGCGTCGTTGGGGCAGACATCCTTTACACTGATGTCTGGATTAGCGCAGGGATGGAAGAGGAAGCGAAATTGCGCATGAAGGCTTTCCCCCCGTTCCAGGTGGACTTGGAACTCCTCAAGAAGGCACAGCCAGACTGTAGCGTAAAGCGATCTAAAGACAAAGTTGACTTATCCAAGGATCCAATAGTCATGCATTGCCTACCAGCCCACAGAGGCTATGAGATTACCGATGAGATAATGGACAGTCCATATTCTGTGGTCTTTGAGCAAGCTGGAAACAGAATGCACGCTCAAAATGGACTACTACTTTGGCTACTATCTGATCAGTAACATTCCAAATATTTTCTATCCAGAAATACCTGTTCTTTTAACAAAAAGGAGCGCCAAAACCTATCGAGGAGGATATGACGTGAATATAGGGAACCTTGCGCAAGCCCAAATACAAAAGTAACAGCGCGATTAAAGGGTATTCACTGAGGATTGGGTGAAGAGGAAATCTTGGTGTCGTGTGTGTGCATGATCAGAAAAAAAATCTCTTTAGCGTACCATTTTTAATACAAAGTAACGGTCAACTGATCGTGGTGTTTCAGTGGTTGCATCGAATAAAAAAAGCATAATCGAATTCGCTGTTCAGGGAGAGATTGTTCCAGCCATACCTTTGAGGAATTATTGGGTCACATGGGATGGTAAACCAAAGATGGCTATTGGAGTAGGGGGAATTAATTATAACCTTAAGATCGGCGAGAAGGTCTTCGGTTGGGCTAACGGCGACAGGGCGGAACCAGGCGTATCGACTGATGGTACAGGAAAAGATGCTTGGATATTGGGGTACCGGCTATACTCGTGTATAGGCAACGAGGCTCGGGTCCTAAGTGGGGAGGGTAAAGGTGAAAAAGGGATTGTGATTGGGAAGCATGGCCTCCGGGCGTTCCAACAACGTGGAGCACACCACGTGCAATTGCACTTTGAGGAGGAAGTGCTAGATGTATTGGCTATTGGCGATAAGATTCAGGTGAAGGCTTGTGGCGTGGGTCTACATATCATGGGCTATGAAGATGTCCGGTTGTTGAGCCTTTCCCCAAATTTGTTGGACAAAATGGGTGTCTATGAGGAGGATGAAAAACTAGTTGTTCCTGTAGTTAAGGAGATCCCTAATTTTCTGATCTCGCAGGGAGCAGGTGAAAGGCCGTCAGAGCAAGGAAACTGGTCAATTCAAACGTGTTTTCCGCCTGACATCAAAAAATATGGACTCAACGAACTCCGTTTCGGTGACATTTTACTCCTAAAAGATGTCCAGAGCGATTACGGTAGAGGACAGTATAAGAACGGAGTAACTATTGGTGTTGTCTGCTGTGGTCCAAGCGATATCGCTGGAAAAGGAATTGGGGCGACAAATATCCTGTCTACAAGATCAGGGAGAATAAAGGGGACGATAGACTCAGAGGCAAATATAGCCAATTATTTGGGATTATGAACAAACATGAAAAGAGAGGGCCTACCCATGAAAACCAATAGGGATAGTCTAATAATAACTGCTGTCCAAGGCGTCATTCAACCCCCCTCCAGCAGGGGATACACCGTTACATGGGATGGAAGACCGAAACTATCGGTTGGTACCGCATCGATCTCTTACACCGTCCAGGTCGGAGACCTAGCTTTCGGCCAGGCTGGAGCAGACCATATTGAGCCTGGAGTGACCATACAGGGTAGGGATAGATCTGTCCCCAGTGAATGCGCCCTTGCGATCCTCGCTTGCATTGGGAATGAGGCAAAGGTAATCTCTGGAGAAGCAAAGGGTGCAAAAGGCGTATACACCGGCAGGCACGCTGGATCTGACGATATGGTCTGGTTCCCAAATGAGGTACTCGAGAAGCTAGCTCTTCTAGATAAAATTCAGATCAGAGCATGTGGTGTTGGGCTAGAGATTGAGGGTTTTGAGGATGTGAGGGTGAACAAGATATCTCCACGACTACTTCATAAAATGGAATTATCAGAAAAGGGCGGCCAACTCATTGTTCCCGTCACTAAAGAGGTTCCCGGCTTCCTGATGGGATCGGGAATCGGATCCGACCCATGCGTGGAGACCAACGATTACGATATCCAGACCACGTGCCCTGAATATGTAGCTAAATATGGATTGCAGGAGATTAGACTCGGCGACATAGTAGCAATCAAAGATCATTATTGCGCCTACGGACGTGGACGTTACGAGGGAGCCATGACCATCGGAGTAGTTATCCACGGTTGGAGTGACTCTTCAGGACATGGTCCCGGCATAAATCCCGTATTGAGCGCCCTACCAGGGAGAATGAGAATAAAGAAAGATCTTCACGCAAATATAGCATTTTACCTTGGATTGAGAAAGAAACCCGAAATCCTGATTTAAGTCTCCCCTTTTCAATCGATGTAAGCTTTTTGCATCTGAATAGTGCGAGTCGATCTTAGTTAATTATAGTGTGCGTGAACGTGCCATATGTGAAAAAAACCAACTAGTCAAAATTATGATATTTTTAGTTACCTATCAATCATAATTTAAGGCTAAGAAAAGAAAGAAAACACTGAAAACCTTCTGAACTGTGGATAGTTCCTCCAATTAGTAGATTTCACAAAGAACTTTGTTTTGTTGAAGGATATTGTTTTTCTCCTTTCAAGATCTATTATTCCATTGTAACAAAATAAGAAGAGGATTGCGCCATACATCTTTACTTACGTAGAATGAAACCACTGACCGTCGCTCTCTGCTTGACTCTACTATGTTTAGCATCAGATTTTCAACTTTGAAGAAGTTTAAGATTCTATTTCGGATTGAGTTGATGGATTTTATTGTAACAAAGTCGCGCGTGCAGTACTTCTCAAAGTTGTTGTATATCCGGCTCGTGCAAGAATTTTACTGCTACCAGAGCTGCACTGACATACGCGAGAACCGCTGTGTAGAAAGGTAGTACAGGAGAGACATCGTAAAGGAGCCCCGAGAACATCATCGCACTCGATGAACCAAGGCTAGAGAAAATGTTGTAGACTCCCATCATCCTGCCTCTGATTGAGACTGGAATTGAATCCGCTACGATCACTTGAAATGCGATCATTCTACCATACTTGCCTATGGAGCCGAGAATCCTGGCGAACAGGAACATGGGGAAGCTGTTGGAGAATACGAATAACAGGGAGCTAATCCCTAATAAAGCAACGGCTGGGATGAAAACTCTCTTCCGACCATACCTGTCTACGGCCCAACCTATCAATAATGC
This sequence comes from Candidatus Bathyarchaeota archaeon, assembly GCA_002726865.1. The sequence continues at coordinate 7,202 of PBSW01000072.1, read as the reverse complement.
TGCCAACGAGGATATCACCATTGTCGAGGATACTATCAGTCCCCACTCCACCGTGGAGAGTCCTCCGACATTTATTGCATAGATCCCCCTAAAACTATCGTCCACATGAAAACAGAACATGAAGAAACCCCCTAAAAGCATGAGTCTCTTAATGGAAGGTGGTGACTGGCTCACCGTTTGATAAACATCCCTAAACATGTTCAGCCCCAATTTTTGACCACTTTCTTCAGGCTGGTAAATATCCCTTAGAAAGAAGAGTCGTATCAAGCCCATTATGGCCACCCCAACAAAAAGTGCTAGGTACGCGTTTCTTATACCCGATAGGCTGATACCAAAATCAGCATTACTTTCCGCTATTAATAATCCACCAATGGCTGGGGCGATCATAGCTGGTATCATCGGTATTGTGTTTAACATAGCATAACCTCTACCCCTCTCCTCAGGTCTGATGCTATCCGCTTTAATAGCCTCAACAGCGGGCTCAGAAAGGGCTACCATGGAAAGAAGAAAAGCACCCGGCAACAGCCATAACCAGTTTTGAGCAAAAACATAGAATAGATATCCCAGAGAGGAGACGATAGCAGCTATACCAATAACCTTACGTCTACCTCGTCTATCCGCAAGATATCCCCCAGGAATCCTGAGAAAGGTGGAGAACAAAGTCTTTGTGGTAGAAAGTATACCCAAAGCCACACCCGAACCCCCTATAGAAAAGATGTACAGGGCTTCATATGGCGAGACCATCTGGAGAACGAAATGCCACATCATTAAACTTGACACTAGGACTAGGATGTTACCCTTCAAAGGAGCCAGATACTCACGGATCTCAATCATTTTGAATTAAATCTCAACAGCGTGTGCAAATCACGATAGTGCACTATTCTTTCTATTAAATTGTATCGCGCGCGCTGAGAATTTTCAGAAAAGACAGCTCCCATATGGAGCTGGAAATATTACCGCGGTAATAATCCTAGTTAGTCCCCATATTTTTTCCTAAGGGGAGGTGAGAGCCGGAGCATAATGAGGACCCGCTCGAAGATGTCTGTCCATTCAGCAAGCTCTCTCTCTCTTGCTTTAGGGCTCAGGATCCCGGCGTCAAATTTTCTCCCGATATCCCTTGCTGCCTTGGCCCTATAGATGCTGAGGGTGCGCTCCCCGAACCTAGCTATCTCCCAAAAGTCCTCTGAAAAAAACACTACAATGGGCACCCGAGTTGCCCCCACTATCCTGAGCTCGTCCTTGAGATCCGTGGAGGTCTCCCGGTCGATGAACCTGAGTTTGACATCATCTCCGCAGGCATCAGCGATGACCTTCAGTAGTGGACCCTGTCGAGAACAGTCCCCACACCATATACCGCTGTAGACCAGGACGTTCAGATTTCGGCTATATCCTCGAAGGCAATTTAACTGCCTCTTACTGAGATCTGGGATCCTCGCCTCGGAGTCACGCCATCTCTTGATGTGCTCCGATTTGTTATCCGCGAGGTACGCCTCGTACTCCAAGGCCTTATTGAAGAGCTCCCGCCAGAACTCGCTCCTGATATCGAGATATGCAGGTCTATTGCCCAAATTGATCACTTCTCATTTGATCCACTTCGCTACCTTATAACCGTGCGTGGTCCCCAATGAACTAGCCTCAGACGTTGACTGTGGCGAGATACGGGAGTTTTAGAGAGAAAGGAGTTCCTCTCCCCTCTATAATATGGCGACTCTTAGAGGACACTCAGCTAGCGAAGAGACCCTACAACAGAAGTGTTCCTAGAACCCAGTTAAGACGATACACCCATACTCTACTAGAGTCCAGTTCCTCTCAACGATACCTTCATCTATCACACGATGATTACTTAGGATTAGCCTCAAACTCAACTTCTTAACAGATTAAAGCCTGGCTTGAGCCCACGAAGAGCCGCGACCAAGATCTTGACAAGGTTATCCATGTCTTTGAGATCAAAGGTCTCCACTGGACTGTGGGAATACCTCCGGGGAATACCCACCGTCGTCGTTGGAATGCCTCCCCGGGTTTGGGCCATTGCCGAGGCGTCTGTCCCCCCGAGCTGGAAGCTCGACTGATATGGGATGCCTTCGGCGTCCGCCGAATCGATGAGCCACCCTCTCACCCGTGGATGGTAGATCCAGGTGCTTTTTCTCCCCATCTCCCCAAGGTGGATGGCTGGCCCTTTTCCCACCTCATAAACAATGTCCTTCATGTTGATATCGGGCTGCCAACCGGAGGGCGCCGTGTCCACTGCCACCGCAACGTCGACATCAAGGTCGTGGAGAGCCACTGCCGCCCCCCTAAGGCCCCCCTCTTCCTCCACGGTGCCGATATAGTAGATTGTGGCTGGTACTGCCTCTTCTTTGAGGGACTTTGCGACAGCGATGAGCACTGCAAGCCCAGTTTTATCATCCACAGCTGGGCTTGTGATGAGATCGTTGGCGAGCTCTAGTGGCCTAGCGTTGAACACTATCGGGGTTCCTACTCTTACCCCTATCTCCTCGGCTTCTTCCCGGCTCCAGACGCCTATATCTATGTACATCTCCTGGATCCCAGGGACTATGTTCGTCTCGGATGGAGGGGTAACATGCCCAGGTTTGACCCCGATGACGCCAAGAACGGGCCCTTTCTCCGTGACTAAACGGACCTGCTGCCCCTGGATCGCTCGGTTAGAGGCTCCCCCCACCTTCCTAAACCTAATGAAGCCTCTTTCATTAATATTGAAGACGACAAAGCCCACCTGATCCATGTGGGCCGCTAAGGCAATTGTAGGCGCATCATCGTCCTTGCCGTGCTGGATTCCAAAGACATTCCCCCGAGAGGTCTCTAGCACCTCATCTACATACGAGGCTATTGTCTCCTTGAAGTGTCGGATCATAGGCTCCTCAAAACCATAGGGGGAGTCCACGCCGACGAGCTCCACGAAGGTCTTCTTGAGAAACTTGAGAGACATGCATTTCTTTTCCCATTATGACTTCAATAGTCTACTGGTTGTGCCCGTGGTGTCTGTTTCTAGGTCTGCAACTTCACCAAGTAGGAGAGGGTTTCCACTATCGATGTCAAAGGGATGATATGTATGGGACCAACCTCGCAACCCTATCCATATAAAAATATATATCAGGACTCTATTGAAACTTGTTGACATGCTTAGTATCCTCGCAGGTGCTTTCCTCGTTAGTATAACCCATGCGATCCTCCCTGACCACTGGCTCCCCCTGATCCTTATCAGCAGGGCCGAGAAATGGTCCCCGAAGGATACCTTCTGGGCAGCGACCCTCATCATCATTCCTCACCTTGTAAGTACAATCCTGCTGGGACTCCTAATGGGGATTATAGGGTTCAAGCTCTCCGTATCAAATGAGGTACTGATGGAAGTTGTTACACCTGTGATGTTCATCTTCCTCGGCCTCGTATACATCTACAGAAACTATAGGGCTGATGGGCACCATCATGGAGTGGACATATCGAACCTCAATGACAGATCCAAGGGGCGGGTGATCACCATCATGGCAACTGCCCTCTTCTTCTCCCCGTGCATTCCCATGGGGAGTTATTTCTTAATAGCCGGGGCGGATGGAATCGGCATTCTGACCCTTGTCGCAATCATACATGTTGTAGCAACCCTAGGGGGCATCCTCACTATGGTCGCCCTCGGTAGGAGGGGGATAGAAACGATGAAGTGGAATTTCCTGAAACACAACGAGAACCTGATTACAGGCCTTATCCTCATCGTCCTCGCATTTTTCGTATTTTTCTTTGAAGTGTAGAACTACAAGCAGATTTTCATTACGCCATTTGGTTCTATTTCTTTTTAGAAATCCTTTTAATCCTCAGCTATGGTTCTGACAGGCCAAAAAGATGAGCTTAAAGACCAGGCCGTTCTTAGTAAAATTAGCTAACTGAACGTCCAACAGGCCAAGGAGCCTCCATCAAGGGCAACATCTGAGTCCTCCTTCTCAGTTCAAAGTTATTCAACATCGCAATCGCGCTATTGTAGCCGCCCTTCTACTCCCTATATGAGGTCCTAGAACTCATTGAAGACCTCTTGACCTCATCTTCATATCCGCGCAGGATTCTTTGGTAGACTCCTATCAACCATCGCAAACAAGAGCTGATTATGTATAACCCGTTAAACGTTATACGCCAGAACCATGGTACTAACACTATTCTGAGACAAGTATGAGACTCGCAGGGCGAGCGAAGCACTCTTGCTGGCCAAGTATCTGAGAGAGGAGAGGAAAGAATGGACTCCTCGTTGATCAAAGTCTCGATTCGATGCCTCTTACCATGCCGGATTAAAGGAATATCCACCTTAGACCTGAAGAATTCATCCAGCTTCCCCATCATCCGACCGGTCTCAACATCGTTAAGATACTCCCGTTTACCCTTCCTCTTCCGGGCTACACTCTCAACCTTCACCTTGAAATCCCGCCCTTCAAACCCTGACAGAACCCCACAACAAAGTCATCCACAAGATACCTGTACAGCTCCTGAAGATCACAGACCAAACCAGGCTTACCATACTGAACAGAGTGAAGAAAACCAAGATACTTAGAGACTTTCTAGAATCGACGAGTGGGGTAAACAGGCATTTAATCTGGCCGAATAACTTCGGCCCTGCCAAATTGCCAAAAAAAGTCTCGTTGAGAAGTCCTAATCTCTATTATTGGTAATACTATCTAGGGAAGCCACTGACTCGGAAAAATAGAAAAAAAATTACAATCTTGATTCGACTTTAACTCATGATCGCCATTCGGCGTGTGAGCTTATTTAGAACCTTCTTGGCGGCCTGTGCTTAGCAAAGCACTCACGGCAGTAGACCGGCCTACCCTCTGTTGGCTTGAAAGGAACTTCTCCTTCCTGGCCACAATCAGAGCACGTGATTTTAGTCATTTCACGCGGGCCGCGGTCGTATCCACCGCGCCTCTCTCTATAACCCAATACTTTCACTCCTATTTTGTGTTATGTCCAGAATGCCTCACGGCAACCTGCACACAGGGCACGCAGGCGTAGTTCTCCCTTTTAAATCCTTTGACTTAGTATCAGCTATTAACATGGAACTTCTAATGACCCCATTGTAAGGATTAACGGGAGAACTTGAAGGGAACTACGATGGAGACTATAATACTCATACGTCATGGAGAGGGAGAGCATATGATAAGCGACCTCACCGGAGGCTGGTCACAAGTGGCCCTTACTGAGAACGGCAGAGACCAAGCGCGTGCAATTGCGTCTAGGCTCAAAAGAGATCTTAAAGGGGTCGATTATGCGTTTTACTGCAGTGACCTTAAGAGGGCTCACCAAACCGCTGAAATCATTGCTGAGGAGGTGGGACGTGAGATGATACCCTTCCAGGAGCTCAGAGAGTTTAATAATGGTGTAGCAGCAAATAGAAAAAAAGCTGAAGTTAAGCACCTCTACAGGAGCCCATCGGACCCTATAATGGACTGGCAGCCCTATCCGGAGGCAGAGACGTGGAGGAAATTCTACCGTAGGATCAAAGCGTTTATGGATAAAATTAATTCTATAGAGGATCGACCCACCCTCATCGTCTCTCATGGGGGCACTATAGTTAACATTATTGCCTGGTGGTTAAGAATTGAGGAAACCAATCTTTCCTTTACTACCTTTCATTCCTCCGCAGCGAGCCTAAGCGTCCTCGATGAGACTCAGTTTAATGAGCGGAGAGTAGAGAGACTCAATGATACAGCACACCTTCATAGCCTTGGACAGGTCCCCCGTCTCCCTATAGAGACAAACATTTTACCTCTCCCTGAGGGGCAAGTTTGATTAAATGAGCATTCATCCGCAAACGCAAGTTATCATTCTGGGCCCATAAACAGAGGCATGAAAGCGATGCGGGGTCCACTGTTGTCAGGGATCTACATCACACCAATCTCGAGGTGATACCCTCTAACACACCACCGACCGCGCAGGATTCATAGACTTTTGCAAGGACCTCGAGAGCCGAAGATCAGGTTCCGCATGTCTAGGATACGCGTTAGGGCGATCTACAAGAGCAAAGTGGGCCTATCGTGGAGATCGACTCTCAGTAACTCTATATCTCGGATTTCGTCACCATTGACTGTAAAAAATATTCCCATAGATATTTACTCCTTTGTCAATGAGTCATAGTTTACCTCCATTAGCTTTAAGGCGCATAATTTATAGGCGCGCGAATTAGGGGTCATTGCGCGCGAGCCGAACGAGTAGTATATTAACCCGGGGGTGTTGAGTATCGAGGGCACCCCATGAAGGTCCTAATTCTATATGGCCGAGCACAGAGTGCCAATGGCCTTGAGCTTGAAGAGACCTCAGCCCGTCTAGGTCACGAGGTAACATCGGGAAGTATCATGGACGTATCCTCAGAGATCTCCAACGAGGCTTCCCGGTTTTGGCTGGGACGAAACGAGATCACTGATTCAGATGTGTGCTTTATCCGGAGCTTTGGCCCCGGTACCTGTGAGCAGCTTACGAGGCGCATTAGCATGATCGAACACATGAGTTTCTCGGGGATCCATGTGGTGAATCCTACATATAGCTTAAGGAGGGCCCGGGACAAGTACTCGACTCAGTACGCCCTTTCTGAGGCTGGGCTACCCATCGCGACCACTTACACCACAGAGAGCATGGAGATGGCATACCAGCGGAGCAGGGAGATTGGGGTTTCTGTCTATAAGCCCATCCTCAGCAGCATGGGAAAGGGGAGCCTCCGATTTGATGACCCGGAAATCGCCCACAACGCCTTTAAGATGTTGAGCAGGGTGGGTATGCCCCTCATCATTCAGGAATACCTTGAGAACCCTGGCAGGGACATCCGTGTCTTTGTTGTGGGGGGCGAAGTAGTTGCCACAGCCATAAAGTATGGGGGGCCCGGGGAGTGGAAAACCAACGTGGCCCAGGGGGGAAAGATGGTGGACGAGCCAGTGTCCAATGAGATCTTAGCCCTTGGGGTTAGAGCCACTAATGCCCTAGGGCTTATCTACTCAGGGGTAGACATAATGGAGACACCTCGTGGCCCGGTGGTATTGGAAGCTAACGGATCGCCTGGCTGGCAGGCCCTCAAAGCAGTAACTGGTATCGATGTAGCAGAGAAGATCGTGTTACACGTTGCAAAGGGAAACTAAGATGGCTGAAAATGTTTCTAGGACTCCGATTAAGATCGTCCTGGAGGGCGTGGGAGTGGCTCGAGGTGAGTTAATAAGGAT
>PBSW01000008.1 GCA_002726865.1 Candidatus Bathyarchaeota archaeon | reverse complement strand
CATAAAGGACGGTATTCCAAAGATATAAACTAAAGCTGGTACCATAATAAACCCGCCACCAACACCGATAATACCCACTATCATACCGATAGTGAAGCCACTGGTTAATATAATCCAGAGGGATATAGTGATATCTGACTTGACGAAATGTAACATCGGCGGTATATTGATACTTTGAAGTTTTCGCGATAAAGCTGTTGCTCTTATTCCCGGTGTTTTTTCACCCTTCTCAAGCATTTTATCAAGATGTCTCTTTCTTTTAAGGCTTTCTAACAACGTATATGAACCGACTATGAGCAGCATACATATGGAAAGTGACAGCACCACTTCATCGGCCAAACCGGCTTCTCTAATCTTGTTGATAACTCTTACCCCTACCTCTACTCCGCCCATAACCGCCAAAATCATAACCATTCCTAGCTTCATATCCATATTGCCCAATTTTCTGTGTAGGAAAGCGCCGATGATGGAATTACCCACGACCCAGGTGAGGCTGGTGCCTACAGCCATATGGGCTGGGAAGCCGAGTATAATCAGTGCCGGTGTTACGATAAAAGCACCACCAACACCAGCAAAGCCGCTTAAAATCCCAGCACTAAGCCCGGTAAGAACCAAGAGTAAAACATTTACATCTATGCCAGGCATATTAGCAAAAGTTATCAATTAGAATTACCTCTCTTCGATCTATAGCCGCTATTTAATTTAGCGGGGTGCTTTCATTTCGCTATTAATAGCGAGATAGCTGGGACAACAGGACGACTAGGCACTTAACAATCAATTCAGGTCACGAAGACTTATGTGATTCCATCACGCTATTTCTTGTCGAAGAGACAGCGATGATTAATAGCGACAAGTGTACCTACATCAACTCAGGTGATTAACAGAAGCGAAGTTTTATATTTGTAAAAGCAGACTAATGTATTTAGCCTTACATGTATCCTAACTTGCGCAGTCTTCCCATCATCTGTTCCTTATCTTGCCTTCTTCCAGCTCTTTCGGTGGTATGCTCCAGGTCCTGCTCCCAGGCAGGGACTTCGGGAGCAGCTATAGCACTAGTAGTCTTGGCGCCGAGAGAGCGATATCCCTGTTCGTAGAGTATACAGTAAGGAATCTTGTATACCTGGTAGGTATTCCAGAGCAATCTCTCGGTGAAGTGTAGGATTGGCTTGATGCGAAGGTGCGGCGGTATCAGGTGAGCGGCTTCTTTCTCTTCAAAGTAATCATCCTGAACTCTGGCTGCCTGCTCGTCTCTCCGCAGACCCTGGAAGATACCTTTTACATTATGCCGTTCAATGTACATATTGAACATGACTGTCTTCATCAGGTGGTTGCCGGTGTATGATTCTGCTTCAAACGGGAAGGTTTCCTCTTCAAAGCCAATACGCTTGAGTTCAGCCTGGTTTCTTTCGTTTAAGTCCTTTACCTTGACGGTGGCATTAAGTTTACTCCCGGCGGCTTTAATGACATCGTCATTGCGGCACCATTCCAAGTCTAAATTCCATTCCTTAGTATACTTTTCCATAAAATCATGAACTTCTTGAAAGACATCGAACTCATCAATTGTCATAACCTTGGGTATTTTGACACCGTCTTCCTGGCATACCTGGCGGATAATCCACAGACCCAGTCCGCTGTCCTTGCCACCCGTCCAGGTAATAGCCAGGTCATCTACCTTGAACCTTTTAAATGTTTCTCGTACTATTTCCTTTGATTTTCCAATCAGCTCCGCACATTCCTTTTCTTTGTCAGTCATTATTTTTCTCCTCTCTTTTTATTTATTCACTGACCCATCTTCTGACTCTAGGTAGTAACTTGTTTTTAAGTTCCCCGGCCTCAGGAGATACAGTTGCTATATTGTTTAACTCTTTGGGATCTTCCTTAAGGTCATATACTTCCCAATCATCAACGTTGGTGCGGTAGATTATCTTGAGGTCTCCCGCTCGATAGTAGTAGACGTCATTATCCATGTTCCCGCCTTTCTGGCTGCGCTGGTCAATAGCTTCTCCGAAAACTCCCTTCCGGGGATAATCCTCAAGGGGAAGTAAGGAATGACCTTCGAAAGCTTCTACCGGGGCAAGACTGAAGAGGTGTATTATTGTCGGTGGTATATCAATATTGCTGACCACAATATCACTGACTTCTCCTTTGTTTGAGCTTGGGTTGTAGATAAGGAGCGGCATATCTATAAGCTCTGAATACATCTTGTCGTCATGAGAAAGCCCGCCGTGCTCGTTGAATTCGTCTCCGTGGTCATTGGTGATAATAACTACAGTGTCTTTAAGGATATCTAGTTTTTCCAAAGTGCCGAAGAACTCCTGAATATAGGAATCGGCCTCCCGAACATGTATGTCATAGAGCTTCCTTAAAAGTGTCACCTTTGCTGGGTCAGAGGTATCTCTCTTCAGGAGTGTATTCTCAAAAAGGCTGTACATCTCATTCTGGCTGATGGTAACCGAGGGGTCTGCCATATCAACGTATTTCTTTTCCGGCATATAGGGTTCGTGGATGTCCATATAATGGAGCCAGAGAAAGAATGGTTTGTATTCTCCACCTTTAACATGTGATAACAGCCAGTTTCTTACCTTGGTGTTTATTACAGGGCCCCTGATATAGGGTATTCTGGGCTCAACCTCGTCCTCCATGGAATCATAGAAAGTATCCCAGCCACGGTTCCAGCCAAGGAAACCACAGATATACGGGTTGGAATGGAAGGCAGCGGTTACTATCTCGGCTTTTTGCAGTGGTTCTGAAATCAAGGTCCTTTCCGGCGCCAGTCCCTTCGGTTTACCATATTCCAGATAATAAGAAGAGGTGAGTAATCCCGGGAATGCTGCCTGTGTATAGGGACCACTGGCCTGCCCCTTTGTGAACCTAATGCATTTGTCCTGAAGAGAGTCAATGAATGGCGCTAATCCTTTCTTATTGCCATAGCAACCCAGAGCATCCTGCCGCAACGTATCTATTGTCAGTAGGACAACGTTCTTCATCTTACTTTTCTCTATTCTTGCCGATAGTGCCCATCCAACAAACAAATCCTCTGGCTAAATCACGATAATGGTTTATTGACCTCTCCTCTTAAGTTAGTAACCGAGCATTTTGAGGCGACGACCAACAGACTTTTCCCCCGGGGCTTCGCCTTCCTCAGGTTCCTTTTTGCCTTTTTCCCGCAGTACAAGCTCAAACTTACCCGGCTCCAGTTTTTTCCCAATTAGACCCGGATAATCACACCCATATCGGTGTGCCTGGAAAACGTGATTGGTCCAGCCGAGAACGTCATGGAATTCATAAAATGGGTTGATAAATTCCCACACTATCTCCTTGTCAGGGGTCACTTCAAAGATTCGCCCTTTTGAGGATTCGCAAATAAGAGTATTATCGTTGGGAAGGCGTCCAGCACTGGAACAAAACGCGGAGAAGAACTTGTATTTGTTCTCGTCTTTATACTCCCATTCAATCTTATCGGTTTTAGGGTTAATCTCCAATACCCGGGAGTAGGATTCAACCGTAAGAGGAGGTTTACACAGCCGATGGAAGCCATTGTCAAATACCAGGATATTGCCGTTTTCAAGTACGGTTGGGTTGTGCTGATGCCCAAGCTCCCAGTGGCCCCACCGCCATTTTATGGCTTTGGTTTTTCTATCAACGATGATGAGATTATTAAGGTGGCGAAAACTGCCCACTATATCCCCGTTGGGAAACACGTCAATACCGTTGACATAGCCCCAGATACTACGAGGACATATCGCGCAAGGAACATCTACTTCAGGGTCCATATGTTCGTAGCCTAACCACTCCCAAACGACTTTACCCTCTGGAGTAATTTCCTGGAAAGCGCTACCCCACATTCCATCTTCTAACTCCGTTCCGAGAATACCTCCCTTGACCTTGGCGGCAATCTCAGGCGGAATTAATACATGTCGGTTAAGCAAAGTGTTGCCATTTTCCAGGCGACAGAAATCGTGGTGCATGTACAAGTCGTCGTATTTCCACACTTCGTTCCCCTCCCAATCTATCTCAACCAGCTTTCCTCCAACGGTGCCAAGGGATGCTGTAGGCTCTTTAAACGTTTTGTTAATACGAATTTGATTGCCGTTGGGTAAAAAGCGTACGGGACCTCCCAAGGGAGCTGGCATTTTCCAGCGGTCTAAAATCTGACCTTTCATATTAATTAACCACACATCTGTCGAGGCATGTGGCGCAAATAGTGTGTACCCACCATAAGCTTTTGCTGGGTCATGGATAGTTACGGATTCCTCCGTTCTTCTGCTGATGTACATACTTTCCTCTTGGCCGTCTTATTTTAATAAGTCAAGGACTTGTTTCTTTATGGATTACTGCCACAAGAGTCCGACACATCCTTCCTTCGTCTAAATATTGCTGACAGAATTACCTTATTCACCTCGTGCTCCCCGCTTTACTTTGGTAGTACTGGGCCAAGATGTCTAGTACTTCTTTTCTGCTGAACTCTTCTGGCGGTCTTTCTCCCTTGGTGAGCATCTCACGAAGTTTTGTGCCGCTAATCAACAGATGGTTTTCATCAGTGTGGGGACATGTTTTGGCAGAAGCCATTGAATCGCATTTTTGACACCAGAAAGTAGGGTCTAATTTTAAAGGTTGTATCCGCAAATCCCCGGGATTCAACTCATTAAAAATCCTCTGGGCATCCAAAGGGCCATAGTAGTTGCCGACACCGGCATGGTCTCGTCCGATGATTAGGTGGCTGCAGCCAAAGTTCTGACGAATGATAGCATGCAGTAGCGCTTCCCGTGGGCCGCCGTATCTCATTTCCATGGGATATACTTTCAAAATCACCCTGTTCTTAGGATAATAGTTATCTAAAAGTACTTTATAGCATTCCATTCTTACTGCGGCAGGAATGTCATCAGATTTGAGCCTGCCTACGATCGGATGAATAAAAAGGCCGTCACACAGCTCTAAAGCAATCTTTGTTAAGTACTCGTGAGAACGGTGCAGAGGATTACGGGTTTGAAAGGCAGCGATGGTTCCCCAATTTCTCTTGGCAAACATGGCTCTTGTTTCTACAGGTCGCGCAAACTCAGGAAATCTCCCGGGATAATCACCTTCGCTGAAAACCTTTATCGGACCTCCAAGATAAACCTCACCTTGCTCACGGATACCTCTGACCCCAGGGTGTTTAACATCATCCGTTCTGAAGACTTGAACGGCCTCTACATTTTTATCATAAGAGTACTTCTCGGTAACGAGTATACTGGCCATAATCTCGTTTTTGTTGGAATCGAGTAAGGCAATCCTTTGATTTTCTTTAATCTTATCCGCTTCTTCTCTTGAGACGGAGAGGGTGATAGGAATAGGCCAGAGCAGGCCGTTTTTCAGACGCATATCGGCGACCACGCTTTCATAGTCTTCTTTGCCCATAAAACCTTCCAGAGGACTGAATGCTCCCATGGCCAGCATAATTAGGTCAGAAACCTCTTTGGAGGTCAGCCTGATATGAGGTAAGGTCCTAGCCTCACTTAAGTCTTCGTCTCGTCCAGCGCCGGCAACAACCCGAGGTAATAACTTCCCTCCGTGCGGAGGTACTAAATTATTCATTTTGTTCTCCCTTACCATACTCTAGTCTTCATAAGTGCACCAATAGTCAGCAAAGTAATGTTCTTCATCTAGGTTAATCCTTTGGCTATGAAATTACTGGTTACTGCTATTACTTTTTACATGGCCTTTTTAATAGCCTAGTAATTTAAGGCGGCGATCTGCTGCCCCTTTTTTGGGTGATACAGCTTGTCTATATTTGCCTTTTTCTTGTACAGTATATTCGAAGTGACTATTATCTAATGCTCTCCCGTTGAGCCCTGGAAAATCATAACCATAACGATATGCATGGAAGATATGATTAGTCCAGCCAAGTACATCATGGAATTCGTAAAAAGGATTAATGAAATCCCATACTATTTCTTTATCAGGTGTCACTTCAAAAATTCTTCCTTTTAAGGACTCACATATGAGAGTATTACCATTCGGAAGTCTTTTGGCACTTGAACATAAGGCCGAAAAAAATCTGAACTTTGTGGGGTCGGTATATTCCCATTCAATCCTTCCAGTCTTTGAGTTGACTTCTAAGACACGAGAATAAGACTCACAATTATGACTGCCTCTAGACAATCGATGGAAGCCATTATCAAATACTAAAATATTACCGTTCCCGAGTACAGTAGGGTTATGCTGGTGACCAAGTTCCCAATCTCCCCAACGCCACTTCACAATTTTCGTTCTCCTGTCAATAATAAGAAGTCTGTTAAGGTGGCGAAAACTGGCGACTATATCCCCATTCGGAAACGTATCCATACCATTTACATACCCCCAGATAGTACGGGGTTCGAGCGCACAGGGTATGTCTATGTCTGGGTCCATATACTCGTATCCTAACCATTCCCATACAACTTCACCTTGGGGTGTGATTTCCTGAAAGGCGTTGCCCCACATTCCTTCCTGCGAATCTGATCCTGGGATACCACCTTTGACTTTTTTAGCAGTTCCAGGTGGAATTTTAACGTGCCTGTTGAGAAGCGTATTACCATTTTCTAGGCGCTTAAAATCGTGATGCAGATATAAATCTTCGTATTTCCATATAATATTTCCTTCCCAATCCACCTCTACCAGCTCTCCGCCAACTGTGCCCATAGATGCCGTAGGTTCTTTGAATGTTTTGTTAATTCGAATTTGATTTCCATTTGGTAGAAGTCGTACAGGCCCTCCTAGAGGGGTGGACATTTTCCAGTGGTGTACAATTTGACCCTTCATATTGATTAGCCACACATCTGTTGAGGCATGTGGCGCAAATAAGGTATAACCCTCGTATACTTTTGATGAGTCGTGGGTAATTACGCATTCCTCCGGTCTTTTTGTAAAGTGCATTCTTCAAGCCTCACTTGTTTATTTTCGGTTTGCGGATCTACTCTGGTAGTGCTTGGTCAAGATATCTATCACTTCTTTTCTGCTGAATTGCTCCGGAGAGCTTTTTCATTGTATTCTAATTATACGCCTGATTTAAGTACATGTAATACCTGTCATGGTGCATATCCCCCACACCGAAAGCCGGACTTCCTCTATTTGACCATCATGCTGGGTAACCACAGCGCCACCTGTG
>PBSW01000071.1 GCA_002726865.1 Candidatus Bathyarchaeota archaeon | reverse complement strand
GAGTTTACCCTGGAGTTGGAGGCAGGGTGGAACATGGTTTCCCTTCCAGTGGTTCCCGATGACCCCGCGGCCAGTGCTGTTATGCCACCTGGGGTTTTCTACCAGTTGGTAACTTGGACTGGCACAAGTTATGCCTTATCCACAGAGTTTGAAGCAGGTCGCGGATACTGGTTGCTGGTGCTGCAGGATGTAGACGTCACTGTTTCCGGACCGCCTGTGGATTCGTTGAGTCTGGGACTCTCCACGGGCTGGAACATGGTTGGGGGGACTATTGATGAGGTGCAAGCTAATGACGTGTTCCCTGGCTTCTACCAGCTGGTGACTTGGACCGGTACGAGCTATGCCTTGGCAACTGCATTCGAGCCTGGACGGGGATACTGGGCTCTGGTCCTGGCGAATACACAGATCGAACTACCCCCCAGCTGATCGAGTAATTCTATGAGAAACTACTGAGGATTGCAAAGCGGGGCGCGCGATTTCGACGACGTTAAACTTTTCAAGAAACGAAAATAGCTCAACGGTTCGGTGGAATTTTATAAGTGTAAAAATCAGAAAAAAAAAAGTAGTTTTTGTCTAAAGATTCATACCCTTAGGCTGCTCTCTCGGCCCACATTTTATCGTGTTCAATGAATTCGATTACAACGTATTGTAATGTATCATCAACTTTGCGGATGCCGTGTATATCACCTTCAGGAGTATAAAGTAACGAGCCTGCGCATACATCGTGCTCAACGCCCTCAGCGACACCAGTTCCTCTACCTCTAAGGAAATACATGATCTCCTCGGGATTCCGATGATCGTGTAGTGTTAAGCCCGTGGTGTTTGTCTGGATATCCACGCCATGCATTCTAAGTGCGCCCATTACCGCGTGTTCTTCCTCCTTGAACAGCTGAGTATAGCCTACCATTACCCGACTAGAGTGATGCTGAGGAACCTTGTACATATTATTGACCCTGGATTTAGCCCACCGCATTGCTGGTCTGGGGAGCTTGTATGAGACAGTGAGTATTCTTACTTCGCCCTCTCCATCGTGGCAGAGGCTGTGTTTCTTGACGGCTTCTGAATCCTCCCATCGTTTGTTACATGGCATGAACCATGCAGAATCCTGATGTATCAGGCTTCCGTTGTGGCCATTCTGTTTAGCACAACCCTGAACAATGTAGTGTTGGAACTCGGTCAAAGGTTCATTAAAAACCACCTCTCCTCCTTTGGAGAGAACATAGTGCCTAACGCCAAGTCCACCGGGTTTACTCTGTTCAGGTTTCAAAAGGACTCGTTCAATAACGCCTGGTGCTATTTCCTTTCCGGAAACATTATTTATATTTACATGCATTTCATTTCTCTCCTATTTCCATGCTGGACGGTTTGTTTCTCCTTGATAGCCTCTCTCAGTCCAAGACTTGTCATGTTCGATCAGCTCCATGCATATGTATTCAAGAACGTCATCTGTTGGATTCCAGATACCGTGCAGTGTACCTTCTCGGGTATAAAGATATGAGCCGGGTCGTACATCGTAAACTACGTCCTCAGCCATGGCTTTCCCGGTACCTCTCAGGAAATACATTATCTCAGCAGGATTTCTATGGCCTTGGAGTTCACCTTTCTCGTCAAATCGGCCTTTGTGCTGACCGGGTGGATGAGTTTGTATATCCAGAGCGTGGAACCTTAGGGCCCCCATTATTGCATGCTCCTCCTCGGTGAACATTTGGCTGTACCCAATACTGGTTTGATGAGGGGAAAGAACTTGGAATAGATGCCGTGACCTGCTTTTTGCCCACCTGAAGGCGGGCCTTGGTACTTTGAACGCTACAACGAATATCCTTGTCTCGCCTTCTCCAACATGTGTAAACCGCTGAGCCCGTAAGCCCTTTGCTTGTTTTTCCGGATCGTGTGTCCCGGCAGGTGCAAAAATTGCTGTATCGGCCGTTCCACTTGTTGCTCGGCCTGAAATGATATAGTGTTGGTATTCAGTCATCTCATTCTCGATAACCAACTGGCCACCATCAGTGAGTGTATAATGAAAAGCGCTGCACATTTGTTCGTCGTCGCCTTGTTCCTCTGTCATAAGCACTTTTTTGATGACTCCTGGGGCAATTTCTTCTCCTTTGATGTCTTCAACATTTACGTGCATATTAATTCTAGATCACTGTAGGTTAAGCTTGATTTAAAATTTTTCTCAGAGTTAATTAGGGCTATAATAATAAAGAGGTGAACTGAGAGGATGAATTTAGAGTTTAATAAAATAAAAAAAATTATAAAGATTAAATGGTTTATGTTATCGCTAATTTAAATGACTCTTCTAGAATGCTGAGCCCTGCATCAATCTGTTCTTCAGTAGTCACTAAATGAGGCGTTAATCGTATAACATTATTATTACCATATCGGCCCATGGATCTGATCAAAAGTCCTTTTCTATAGGCATTGTCCACGATTCTATTTGCTAGCTCATTAGCCGGATTCTTTGTCTTCCTATCTTCTACAAGCTCTATACCTAGCATAAATCCGATTCCCCGTATATCTCCTATATTCTCGAATCTCTCGGATAATTCATTCAGCCTTTTTTTGATCATGAGTCCCTGCCTCGAAGCCTTCGCAAGAAGCTGTTCCTCTTGCATCACCTCCAAGACAGCTGTGGCTGCGACACAGCTAACTATATTTCCTGAGAAAGAACCAACCGTGCCTCGAGCTATGGAGCCACATTTGTCTATAATATCACTGCTAGTAGCTACTGCTGAGATGGGTAAACCACCACCCATTGATTTTCCCAGACAAACTATATCTGGGACAATATCCCAGTTCTCGACTGAAAGGAATTTTCCTGTTTTACCAAATCCTGAGAACACCTCATCGACGAGTAAAAGTATCCCCTTCTCATCACACATTTTTCTTAGACCCTTTAAATAGCCTGGTGGTGGAGCCAAGACTCCGCTATTAGCCGGCAAGCCTTCAATAATAATTCCAACGATTTCTTCAGGGTAATAGCTTTCAAAAATCTCTTCAAAATAAGACAAACATACGAGGTTACAGTTTTCAAAGTTATGACCCATGGGGCAGCGATAACAATAGGGCCATGGTGCGTACAAAATTTCTGTGATGAGTGGGGACAGACCTCCCTTGAACATATGTTTGCCGACTCCAGCAAGACGGGAACAATCGACTGTACCCTCCCCAAAGTTTAGTCCATGATAACTTATGATGATCCTTTTTTTTGTATAGTCCCGAGCAAGACGAGTCATCAAGTCTATGGCTTCGCTTCCAGTGGCGGTATACCCAATCTTGCCGTTACTCAAATCTCCTGGTAGCCACTTTAGTAATTTTTCTGCGTAATCTATGAATGGGACTGATTGACCAGCACCTCCTGACGATGTCTTTAATTGCTTTTGGACCGCCTCTATTACCCTCGGATGGTTGGAGCCAACAGCGTTTATAGACGAACTAAAACTTAAAAATGCGTTACCATCCAAGTCCTCGACCATGGCATTGTATGACCTTTTAACGGCCAATCCCCGTTTTGAAGGAGAGCGGGGTTTCATAAAAGTCCGAGATTTCCGAATCATAATCTCTTTAGATTTAGGTCCAGGGAGATTCGTGGAGATATTGGGAACAGAAAACTTTTCTTTATTCATGTCTGTCCTTGATGTCAGTAAATATTAAAGCATTTCGCAACCTATTCTTTTAGGCTCCCGCGTGTGAAAAAGACCACTAACAACCCACCATTAAAGTAAATGGGTCATATTATGATTCCTATAGCGTTGCTGACCAAATTTATTTACTAGGCAGTAGACGAAAAAAGAACTAAAAAGCCTTATTTTTCTCTTCTTGTTAAATTCTAAAAAAGTCACAGGTCTATATTATATCTTTTTAATTTATTCCTCTTATTGGTGAGCGATTCGACTCTCCAAGTATACAATACCTTATACGATTTGTCGACAATCTTCTCCTTGGGATTGTAATATATGGTCAGGTTATCGGCAGAAAGATTGAATCGGATCTCGTTTGCATCTTTTAAGGCTGCAGGATGTACCGACACAGAGGCGGAGCGGATCAGTGAACTACTTGTCCTGGCTAATCTAAGAGGCCACGACTCCCATGGAGCTGGGGTTTACATTCCCGTTTATATTCAAAGAATTCACTCCGGGATGATCGTGCCGGGAGCTGTCCCGGAGATCGTGAATGAGACGCCAGCTATGGCTCTCCTAAATGGCAATAATGGGCCAGGGCAGACGAATGCCACCAGAGGTATGAAGATCGCTATCGAGAAGGCCAAGAATATTGGTGTGGGAGTTGTATCCATTTTTAATTGCAACCACATAGGCCGGATGTCTGACTATGCTGAAATGGCGGTAGAGCAAGACATGGTAGGCTATCTTACAGCAAATGTCGGGGGCAGCTCGGTGGCCCCCTATGGCGGGGCAAAAGGCGTCTTTGGGACTAACCCCCTATGCTACGCGATACCCGGGGGGGAAGAGGAGACAGTAATTGTGGACTTTGCCACCAGCTTCTTCGCGGGGGGGAAGCTCAGCGTTGGGATGGCCAGAGGCACCCAACTTCCTGAGGGGGCACTTATCGACCACAATGGCAACCCTTCCACAGATCCGTCAGTCTACTGGACAAAGCCTAAGGGATATCTTCTCCCCTTTGGCGGCATGGTTGGTTACAAGGGCTACGGGCTGTGCATGATAGCTGATCTCTTGGGCGGAGCGTTATCAGGTAATGGCTGTGCCTCAGAGGCCTTCACAAACGGAGTGCTAATGATGGCATTAGATGTTTCTAAGTTTAGGTCTGTGGACGATTTTAAGGCAGATGTGGATAAGGTTGTTCGCACATGCAAAAATATTCCACCTCAAAAGGGGTATGTAGGCCTGAATGGGGAAACTGAAGTCCTTGTTCCTGGGGATCCTGAGCGTATTGCTGAGGAGAAACATCGGAAAGAGGGTATTTACATCTCTGATATTACATGGGCCAAGATGGTTGAGGCCTCCAGCGGTGTTGGTGTTGACATAGACGGGATCGAGTAATTGATTGTCCCCGTTTATGCTCAGTTTGTTCTCCTTGCTCCCGAACACTAAGTTTTCTTATAAAATTTTTCTTGGCTAGAAAGGGAGTACCCTGCTAGGTGTTCATCAGAAGGCCTTCAGAATTGTCTATAAAACAGAGATTTACCCTGACTAGAGGGGAGCGTATGAGGCAGCTAAAGAACGAAAGGGAAAGTTGACCAACTTATGATGATTCAGTATTTTCCTATACTATTTACACGCGCTCAGCCATATGTAAGGCTGGGTAATAGCTGTGAATCACCTTGATTACCGGGAGCTTGTAAGATTCGCTGGTCTCGAGACTCTATTAGTGGTTAATCTCCGAACAGCTAACTATTAGGGTGCTTAAAGCTGCTCAGTTTGTCCCCCGCCTTTTTTGTCCCCGATCACTCTGAAAATCACAAGAGATATTCCAAAGGACCAGAAGGAGAAAACAGTCATGGTCCAAAAGACGGCCTTAAGGTTAAAGTTATCCGCGAGATAGCCTGCTATAGTGGTAGAGACGGAACCAAGTCCAAATGCAAAGAAGAACATCACCCCGTAGGCCATACTCATGAGGGCGCCGGGTGTGATTCTGTTCAGCAAAGTGGTCATGGTTGGCTGGTGCCCAAAGAAGAAAACACCGTAGGTTAACAAGAACCCCCAAACTCCTAAGGTTGAAGGAACCAGAAGGAGAATTATCATACTGAATACAATTCCCGCTGATGTCAACACGAGGAACTTTCGGGGCGTGTACTTGTTAGCGGCCCAGCCCCCTAAAAGCTGGCCTGGCGTTCCAAAGAAAAGGAGAGCGGAGGCAAAGAAGGCTGCGAGTTGCCCTGTGAACCCCCTCTCTAGCACTAAGAAGGTGGGGAAGAAGAGCTCCACACCTCTCTGGAAGAGTCCTATAATGACATTGTAGATTATGAGGATCCATAGTCCAGGGACTTTTAGCACATCAACTAGAGGTGTTTTCTCAGCCCACTGAGGCTCTTTGACCAACGGGATCCCCCGCATCAGGATGCTTGTCGCGACTGAGACTGTACCAAAAAAGATGAATGCGTAGCGCCAGTGGAACATAGCCCCGATGAAATAAGCGATGGCGGGTGTAACCATCTGTCCTAAGCTCCCTGATGCTCCATGGACACCCATGAACCATGCCGTGTTTTTGGGAAAAAAATTTGCTATGAGCGTATTCGCCGTGGGGTGGTAGAGGCTCGCCGCTAAGGCTATCCCCCAGAACCCTACTATGAAGAAAGAGAGCTTACTAGGGAGAAAAAAGATGGCTGTAGCCATGCCGGCGAGCCCTAAACTAATTCTGGCTACCCTAACGAGTCCTACCCGACTAGAGAGGGGTCCCCCTAAAAGGGCTCCCAGACCGTAGAGGAAAAACGCTACTGTAGATATGGCTCCAATGGTTTGGAAGGAGACTCCTAGGTCCCTAGAAATGTCGTCTAGGAGGGGCGGGAGCACCAAGAATAAGGAGTGGTTAAGCGAATGGGCCAATCCCATGAGTAGAAGCACGCCATTCCCCTTTTTCATGGTCTTCAACTCTTTGAAAGACCATCCTATCAAAGATAAGCATTGCAATGGAGATAGCCCCATCTATAATTTGCCTAAATTAAAGTGCAAACGTGTAGAATTAGGCAAGAGTATTTTTGCCTAGCCTTGGGAGGTGTATTGGAGCTTGTTAATTAATTATTCTAAAGAGTTGATTAGTCTGCACGCTCATCGGATCTCCATCTCGATATAAACCTCGCTGGGCACTCGAATCCGCATGATACTCCGCATAACCCTCTCCCGGGCGGCAACCTCAATGAGGCGTTTATGCACCCTCATCTCGTAGCGGTCCCAGGTATTGCTCCCATCTCCACAGGGAGTTCTCCTTGTAGGAACTACGAGTTTTTTAGTTGGTAATGGTATAGGCCCAACTAGTTTTACACCGATCTTTTTAGCAATGTCCTTAATCTCTTGGCAGACTGCACCAAGTTTATCGGTATCTGTGCTAGTCAGTTTTATCCTTGCCCGTTTCACCATGATTGATGCATCCTGATTCTTTTATGCCTGAAACTTAAATGTTCTGTAGAGTGAGCAGCTTGGAACTTGCTACTCCTCTTCGATCTCCAGGACTATGCCGGCGCCTATGGTCGTTCCCATATCCCGAAGTGCGAATCGACCTAGTTGGGGAAAGTCTGTATACTTTTCTAAGGCTGCGGGTTGTAAGGGGACAAATCTGACTACGGCAGCGTCACCTGTTCTAAGGTAGCTTGGATTCTCTTCGACAACCTGTCCGGTGCGGGGGTCAAGCTTAGAGATAAGCTTGTCAAAGCGTACTGCAATCTGGGCAGTGTGTATATGGAGAACTGGTGTATACCCCTCGGCTACTGCTGTGGGGTGGTGGATGATGAATATTCTGCCGTTGAACGCCTTTGCGACTTTTGGGACGTCGTTAAGGTATCCTGCGACGTCTCCCCTTTTGATCTTGTCTCTGGCGATTCCCTTTACGTTAAATCCTATGTTATCGCCTGGGCCTGCCTCGTTCATCCTTGTATAGTGTGTCTCTATTGTCTTGACCTGACCCGTCTCCTTGCTAGGCATAAAGATAAGGTTACTGTCCATTTTTAGGGTGCCTGTTTCGATCTTTCCGACGGGTACAGTGCCTACGCCCCTGATTGTATAGACCTCTTGTACAGGAATCCGTAGAGGCCTGTCAACAGGCTTCTCGGGAACAGTGAATTCGTCTAAAGCCTCCAAGACTGTAGGCCCTTTGTACCAGTCCATCTTATCGCTCTTGTTGAAGAGGTTGTCTCCTGTCCAACCGCTCGTAGGAATAAATTGGATTTTATCCGGGTTATAGCCGACTTGTTTCAATAGTCGAGTCATCCCATCCTTTACCTCTTCATATCTCCCCTCCGCCCAGTCTACAGTGGCATCGTCCATCTTGTTGATAGCGACGACGAGTTGAGTTACTCCAAGGGTGCTAGCTAAGAAGGCGTGCTCCCTAGTCTGTCCGCCCGGGTTGGTGCCTGCTTCATACTCCCCCCGCTTTGCGGAGATGAATATAACAGCTCCGTCGGCTTGGCTTGCGCCTGTAACCATATTCTTGATAAAGTCTCTGTGGCCTGGAGAGTCAATAACTGTGAAGAAATGTTTTGAAGACTCTAGCTTGTAGAAAGCCAAGTCGATCGTGAGTCCTCTCTCCCGCTCCTCTTTGAGCTTATCTAAAACCCATGCGTATTTGAAGGACTCCTTTCCGAGGGCTTTGGCCTCTTCTTCGAAGTCTCTAATTACTTTCTCGCTGATAGCTCCAGCGTCGTAGAACAAGTGACCTATACTTGTGCTTTTTCCGTGGTCCACATGCCCGATTATGATCAGGTTAAGGTGTGGTTTTTCCTTACCACTCATTTTGAAATCTCTCAACCATGAAACATAGTATGCCAAATAAAAAGCTATAGGTTTCTATCGGAAAAGGTAGGGAAGCCCTGAATACTGGAGAAGAAATACCGTTTAGGCTATTGAAAATATGTAAAATACATTCAATATAGGCTAAACATCTAACAAAAAATATATTATTCCAAGGTAGCTGTCGTTTTTGATCTAATATACGGCATAGAACGAGAGTCCAATTACAAGCATAACTTAAGCCTACGCATACAGATTCTGGATGCTTCGAAATTTTCAATTTGCTTGGTGATAACCTATTAAAAAAGGTTAAGAGATATCGGGAGACAGATTCAATACCGTTTTTATACATCCCGCTTTTTGTGACTGGACTTTAAGCTTGATCTTACCGGACTTCTCTGTGCGAACCAACCAGCTGAATGTTACCTTGTTCTTGTCGCAGTTGTTGAGACGCTCTCGCCTTTGTTCTGTGAGATCCTTGTTAAGATATCCCTCAAGATGGAATTTTATGAAGTTATCCCCACTAATCAATTTCATCCCATGAGCTAGCTTGATTGAGGCAATAGCCGGCTTGGTACTGCCAATATCTAACGCATGCTTCATAATATAGGTGGGAAGAGCCCCGACGTTCTCTAGGATTAAATTAACTTTGTAGACGTGCTCCCCGATCTTTGTACTGGATGCCTCCTTAATAATCAACCTTGGCAGAAGTCTGGCTAGCCTAAAAGGAAAAAACATGATTTTGTTGACTTCTCTTTCCATGAACTTAACTGGGGGATTCCTTAAAACGAACTTTTTCTTCCAGCCACCAATCTCTAACTTGCCTAGCTGGGGATGGTCAATCTCATGCCAGTCAACGAAGGCTTCCCCATTGAGCTCTTTCTCGTTCCAAGCAATGAGTTTTAGCTCTTGCTCCTCCCGCCTTTTTGCTGAAAACGTGAAACCTTCCCTCTTAACCCAGTCCTTCATACCGATCTCGCTGAGGAGGTCCCAAATCTCTATAGTATTGCAAGGGATTGCCCTGTGTACTGTCATATATGTGGAAAAGCTCCCGCTAGGACCCCTTTTCCCCATGGAGCGAGAAGGGTAGCCAGTCTGATCCTCGAAAATTGACTCGATGATCTTGAATAGCTTTCTGTCCTGGACAGGGATCTGGTCATCCTCGGAGTAACTAAAGAGCACCCCGCCATGGGTATGATAGGTTAAAGCTAAGCAAATATTGGGGTGGCTCACAATAAAGTCAGCTACGGACCGTGTCTCTGGTTCAGACAATGGATATGACCCACTACCTCTGCTGACTTCCTCTTTAGCCCATTCTCCGGGCCAGTTCCTGTTAAAGTTAAGGGCCCACCTTGCGGGGGCCATCTTTATCTCCTTCTCGCCTTTGAAGTTTAGAATGAAACCCTCAGGGTAGACACGGTAAAAGTCTCCTAGTTGGTCCTCTGGAGTTCTCCTCAGCATTATACGGGCGTCTTTATCTGATACTTTCCATTCCCCGATTGGGTCCGGGATTCTCATCTGCACTATAACTCCGTCTCCATCGACATCCTCCATAAATAGACCTCGCTCAGTTGAGCTCCATTCTTCTCTGCTAAGAGGATACCATCTCCCTCCCCCTGTCTCGTTATCTGCTCCTAGGACGTAGTATGGGGTATTGATGACGAATTCTCCTCCATCAGCGTCAAGCCTTGGCAAGATGTAGAATGTTGTATAATCGAGCAATTCAGCGATATTTGGGTCATCTCCGTATTTTATGAGCAGGTGCCAGATGTTCTTGAGGCAGACCATCGATCCCATCACCTCTCCGGCATGAGTGTTGCCGTCGATCCAGACGGCGGGCTTAGTCTTGGGAGCTCCCGTCTCGAAGTTTGTTATCTCCATAAGCCATAGTTCCCTTCCCTGTACTGACTTGCCTATAGACCGCAGCTTGGCGAGAGATGGGTACTCTGATGCTAGCTTTTGGAGCGTCTCAGTGAGCTTGTCAAAAGAATAATAATGGTCGAATTTCAGTTCACTCAAAGTAATCCAGCACGCAATCCTGAAGTTAAATTCTCTTGAGGTGGAAAAGAACGGGTCTCAATCCGTCTGTGCAGCACGCAACGCATTCTCCCTTCTCCTTTATCCAAGGTAGATCTCCATTGAGCATTAGGTGGATGGCTTGGAGATAGATATTGTTCCAAGCCCATGTGCAAAAGCCCTCGGGGATATTACCTTCAGCTGAGACTTCAAAGACCTGCCCTTCCTCAAAAACAGGACATATGGGCTCTTCCTCAGAGTCAATGGGTGGATTTCCGTCAAATAATTGGTTCCGATCTAGTTTTTTCAATACCGTTATTTGCATAGTATTAAACGACATTTCTGAACATAGTTGCCATAAAATCAACTTTGATTTAACTCTTTTTCCTGTTAGAAGCAGGTTCCTCAGCGAGTATAGGGAGACAGTGCATTCAACAGATTATTCACATCTAAATTATTGGGACATTAGCTTCATGGAACATACGAATATACATGATACTCGTCACTCGGATTAAATTCATTATTTTTGATTATTAAGCAAAGAAGTATGGTTGTAATGATATCAAAATTATTCACTAGCCTGCTTTAATCCGGTACATTTACACGCATACGAGTTCCTTCTTAAACATGTAACTTAAAGATTAACGATTTGCTTCATCGCAAGCGTACATGTTGGAAAAAGTGTTTAATGATTAAATGGATTCTATAGTGTAGGCGTGTCAATTATTTGGTTTCACATCGTAAAGTAATCCTGGAGGATCTAGGCCGAGTAATGAAAATTTCAGCTCCTTGTATTTCTGGCGACGGGGCGAAAATCGTCTTCTCAGTTACCAAAGCTAAGATAAATGAAGATAGATACGTCACTCAAATTTACTTAATGAATATTGATGACGAGCCTTGTCAAATCACAAACGAAGGATCCCAAAACAGGAATCCGTTATGGGCACCATCCGGATTAGAGTTATCATATATCTCCAATGTCAGCGGAAAACCAGCATTGCGAAGATTACAAATAAAGGAAGGACTGTCCGAGGAGATCTGCTCTCCGGGAGGAAGCATCACATCACAGGAGTGGTCTCTGGACTCTAAACGGATCCTGTTTCTCGCGAGGACATCCCAAGGTGAATCAAGCAGTAGTGACGTGCTAGTAATCCGGCGTTTACCGTATAAATTCGACGGATCGGGCTGGCTCAGGGATACGTGGAATCATCTCTATGTGGTCGATGTGAACGGAGGTGGGCTGGTACAAGTCACAGAAGGGGAATACGACGTTTCATCTGCGACCTGGGCTCCTGACGGTAATAGGATTGCATACATCGCAAATAAATCCGAAAATGCAGATATTACCGCCAAGAACGATGTCTGGATTTATGACTTGAAGAAAAAATCCCATAAAAAGATCACAGATGGGGAAAAAGCCCTTAAATCCCTTTCCTTCTCCCCTGATGGCGGTTCATGGCTTGCTATGATCGGAAATACGAGGAAGTATGGGCTTGCTACAAAAAACGACATCTACATTATTAACATATTTTCCGGGGAGGAGCGCAATCTTACATCATCATTCATATCCAAGGTCGGAGATTCAGTTAGCGGAGGGACAGGGGCATCTCGTGGCTCTAGTCTCGTTTGGTCAAAGGATTCCAGAGAAATATACTTCCTGAACGCTATGGACGGAAATATGAATCTTTATAAGGTAAATCTGGATTCAACGGAAGTAGTTCTAGTTTCTGACACCGCAAAATCAATGCAATCCTTCAGTTTCTCAACAGATCAAACGATCATGGCTTTCCTTTCAACTGATATTCTGAGCCCTTCTGAGGTCTGGGTAAAAGACTTTAAGGGCACTAGAAAGCAGTCATCCTTCAACGATCAACTTTTCGATGAACTGAGGCTCTCCAGAGGGAAGAAATTTATCTTAAAGGCGAGCGATGGGGTTCCTGTTGATTGTTGGTATTACGATCCTGTTGAGAACACGGAGAAAAAGTGCCCCATGGTCCTACTCGTTAAAGGTGGACCACACATGTCTGGCTGGGGGAACGCACTCAGTCTCCAAGTCCAGTTACTCGCAGCAAACGGGTACGCTGTGCTTTTAACAAACGAGAGAGGAACCGGGGGCTACGGTGAAAAATTCGCTAAAACAGCCAGGGCTGTATTCTACGGACAGAGAGAATATCAGGACATAATGGAGGCAGTTGACTATGTTGAAGAAAAGTACCCTATAGACGCTGAACGTCTCAATGTAATGGGGTATTCCAGGGGAGGTTTTCTCACCAACTGGATCATCACACATACAGACAGATTTAACTCCGCAATCACTGCTGGAGGGTTCTCAGATGTATACAGTTTTTTCAGCACTGGAGATTACATGCATGTTTGGTGCGAAAAGAACTATGAGGGTACTCCTTGGGACGATGAAGAGTTATATATGTCCAAGTCGCCCCTCCGATTTGTTAAGAATGTAACTACCCCCACACTGATCATGCACGCAATGGAAGATTATCGAGCCTCAGTTACTCAAGCGGAACAACTTTACGTAACTCTTAGACGACTCCGAAAAGAGACAGAAATGATTTTATTTCCGGGGGAGAGCCACTCTCTCCCTAGAGCTTCATCCCCCAAGCACATGAAGGAGTATCACTATCATATGCTTCGATGGTTTGATAAGTTTAATAAAAAAATATGAGCATGCAGTGCGCGCGTCATGGTCTTGCTAGAGTGAGGTTCACTTTCTCTACTACAGGTATGCAATTGATGAATACAGGTTTAATTTTTTACGGATCGCGTGCTTGACTTTGAATTTGCTAAAGTAACTGGAAAACGAACCTTAGTAAGAATGTTCGAATCATCACCAACAATCTTTTAGGCGTTATTTTATTTTAGGGATTTTATAGTGATACTGAGTTTCCCGGTCTTACGTTTCATTAACTTGTCTTCGATGCCTAATTTCCTTTAAGTTATTACTGCTTTTTGAGTATTTAATGAGCTATTTCTCCCTCGTTTTCGAAACCTTCTATTAAATTTATATATAATTAACTTAAAACTAGAAAGTTATATATCATTCTATCAAAAAAATAGGTAATTAGGTTAATATGAAAAATAGAAAAGCCAGTTCACAGAATCAAACACTAATAATTGCGGCCGTTGTACTTGTGGTGGTTATCGCGGGTCTGATCTACTTCAGTAGTAGTTCTCAAAAACCCGCTACTACAACCACTCCTAAAGCAAGTCCAAAATCCGCTCCTAAAGCAAGTCCAAGACCCGCTCCTAAAACTAGTCCAAAATTCGTTCCAGTACCTGTTCCGGAAGCCAGTGAAAAAACCAAAGCAAAATCTGCTCCAAAACCTGCTCCTAAAGCAAAACCTAAACCTGGTGCAAGACCCAGTGCAAAACCCAGTGCAAAACCCAAAGATGAGGACACCAACAAACCACCAATCGTTGTCACCACAAGTAGCCATAAGTTCACCACAGTGGGTGAAGCTGTTACTTTCACCGCTGCAGGATCGAAAGATCCTGATGGAGAGGTAGATAAGTATGTTTGGAACTATGGCGATGGATCGACATCTTTGGGAAAAATTGTTAAACACAAGTACTCACTCCCCGGCGACTATGTAGTCACCCTTACTGCCACTGACGATGACGGTGCAACATCAACTAACGATGTTGTTCCTTTATTCATTAGGGTAGATAGAGAAGCGGCAGAAGTTACAATTGATTCCCCGCCCATCGCAGTAGCGGCGGTTTCAAAGCAGGTAGCCAACCAAGGAGATGAGATCAATTTCGACGGTGCCTCCTCTTATGGATGGCGTCTGAGACGGGGTGCAATCCAGTCACAAACTAGCAAAGTTGTTGAATGGGACTGGGATTTCGGCGATGGAACTACCTCTAGCGAGGAGACCACAACCCACACTTATGATGACTCAGACAACTACTTTGTAAAACTCACTGTCACTGATGCTAATGGTAAAACCGATACTTTCGCTAGGACAATTCGTGTCATCCCAGATGGTGCTTCCTACGAGGGAACCATAAAGAATCCAGATACATACATCTGGGTTGAAAGGATCCCAACCGCTATAGATTTCAGGCAAATCAGTGGCGGATATGGCAGGCAATATATCCACACTTTGAGCGATTTCCTCGTCTGGACTGGTCCAGGCGATATTGAACCTCAAACTGAGGGTTCACTCTCCGAAAGTTGGGAAATGTCGGAAGACGGTATGTCCTACACTTTCCACCTAAGAAAAGGAGTGAAATTCTGGAATGGTGATGAACTCAAAGCGGAAGACGTCGAATATACTTGGGAAAGGTACATGGCACTAGAAGTATCAGAGGGAAGCTGGGGTATGCTGTTTGCGAGGCTCATGGGAGTTGATCCAGGGGATGAAGTTCCTGACGCGGCCATCAAGGACGCTGTAGAAGTAATAGATGACTATACAGTACGCTTTACCTTAGCTAAGCGCTATGCCCCCTTCCTAGTCACTATGGCGTACCCATACACCGGTATAATTCAGAAAGATTATGCCATCGAGAACGGCGCATGGAGTTGGGATAGTACAGTAGACTATGTAGCGCAGGACGGCCACGATATTCCAATGGACAACGGAGACGCATTGATGGCCACTGGTCCATTCAAGATTCTTGAGTGGAGTAAGGGTGAGCGTATCGTTTTCGAGAGATTCGATGATTACTGGAAAGGCCCTGCAAAACTAAAGTACGTACGTGTAATCGATGTACCCGAATGGAGCACCAGATCGCTGATGCTCAAAATGGGTGATGTTGACGGGATAACTGTCCCATCTTCAGTAGAATTCGAGCAGCTTGTCGGAGAACCTGGTATTAACACAATTCTTGTGAAATATAGGGGATATGTTGAGATTATGTACTTTAGCTTCGATCCACAGCTTATACCTTCAGAACACCAAGTAGCAAATGACTTTTTCGATGACGTCAATATGAGAAAAGCTTTCGCCTATGCATTCCCCTATGAAAAGTATATAAAGGAAGTATGGCTCGGATATGCCGAAGCCGCCAAAGGAGTACTACCCAAAGGGTGGCTAGGTTCATACGATAACTATCCTTATACCTACGACTTGGAGAAAGCAGAAGAGCATCTTAAGCTTGCCCACGGTGGAAAATACTATGAAGAAGGCTTCCAGATTGCAGCTGGAACTCAGCTCTGGGCTATGGCAACACACGGTCGTGCCTATGAGATGCTGGGTGAAGAACTAGGAAAAATCGATCCAAAGTTCAAAATTGTGCCCGTTGGCGCATCATGGAGCAATATGCTTAAGATGCCCTTAGGCATGTTGGTTGGCTCAATCGGCCTTGACCCAGTATGGTATCGAAATATTTACCACAGTCAGTTCAGCTACGCGAGGAACTATGGGTGGGGACTTCATCCTAAATCCGACCAAATTGACGAACTGATCGTTGCATCTATCGAGACACCATTCATCGAAGAACGACTCCCACTGATCAAGGAAGCCATGGACATCGTAACTGAAGAGGTACCTGGAATACTCACCGTCTACAACCCACACCTAGTTGCACTACGAGACTACGTCAACGGATACTGGTATCAAATAAACCATATCTCGGCTGGCGGATACTTTTACGACATCTCTAAAGGTTAAAACATCCATAAACTCTTTTTTTCTTTATTCATAATTAATCTGGATTAGGTCAATTTTGTCACTAAACGTATTGTATTTTGGAAAAAATTTCTTAACCCTCCACTATTTAATAATTAAGCAATAAAAAAATTATCGTTACGTGTCCCAATTACTATATTATTAATCTGATCATGGCCAAGAATATTTTTTATAGTGTTGAGAACTATCCAATATTCCGTGTGGGGTAATAAACCAGTTGACGGTCATAAATGAACAAAAATATGAGGATGCGCCCGCTTTCCTTGAAATAAAAAATCTATACCTAAACTTCAGTGTATACCAGGGCACAGTTCAAGTCTTGGATGGCGTAAATATTAAGATGAAAAAAGGTGAGATATTAGGAATTGTAGGTGAAACTGGGTGCGGTAAGACTGTTACCTCAAGATCTGTTGTAAAACTATTGGAATCAAACGCAGTTATCAAAGAAGGTGAGATAACATTTGAAGGTGGAGATAACCTAGTAAATGCAACAGAGGGAGAATTGGAAAAGATCCGAGGCAGGCGGATATCGGTTATTTTTCAAGAGCCTATGACCTCTCTCAACCCAACTATGCGAATAGGAGACCAAGTTGGGGAAGGAATACTCAAACACTTCAAAGGGGATATGATCAAAAAGGGTCTAGAAATAATTGAAGAGACCAAGCCGATGTTAGCCGGATTATACACTAACTTGTTGAAGAGAGAGTTGGACGCTCCAAACAGTTTAGTCTTAAAAATTACATCAAAAATTCCAATTATTAATAGGTACAATAAATATGCTAAAAAAGCTGCTTTCCAGGAAAGCATAGAAATTCTT
>PBSW01000070.1 GCA_002726865.1 Candidatus Bathyarchaeota archaeon | reverse complement strand
GAGGCTATATGATCTAGCTATTATCTCACCTGAAGGGGATATAATTACACTATTACCCATACCACAATGAGCAGAAGCCACTATCCATGACCCACTCCAATAAGCACCAGCCTGGACTGATAATAAGTGGTGAAAAACACCGAAGTGAGAGCCATGAGATGGATTATTTCCTCCACTAAAAAAGCCCAAGAGTATTAACTCAGCTCCCTTCATCCCCATAACACGCCAAAATTCGGGGAACCTTCGGTCATAACAAATACCCATACCAATTTTGCCGTTATAGGCATTCCAAACTTGAAAAGCTGTATCTCCCGGAATGAAGTATCGTCTCTCCATATACTGGGATTTTCGTCCCGGTATAGGTTCGATGCTACCACCAATATGTGACTTTCTATATTTCCCAATTATTTCTCCATTTTTTCCCACTAATATTGAGGAATTAAAAATCCTATCTCCATCTTTTTCGATATATCCCAGATAAAAACCGATGTTCAACTCTTTTGCTCTCTCAAATATTGGTAAAACTGATGGATTAGGCATTGAATCCTCACAAAATTGTTCTAATTCTGAATTATCTAAGGATAATCCCGCTATACCAATTGTTAAAGAAAATTCAGGGAACACTAAAAGCTCAACACTTCGACGTGCTGCCTCTTCAAGGAGTCTAATGTGACGCTCGACAATCCCTTTTCTAGACTCTTCACGTAAAATTCCGCCAATTTGAGCTGCTCCAACATCAAGTTTTCGTGACATTTTCTGAATTTTTATTACATTAAATATTTAAAAATATATACTATGTACCTAAAATTTTTTTTAAAAAGCACTTTTTACCCACTCAAGATATATTTTCCTCATTTTCTGGTAAGTTTTTCTAGTGCCTCTTTTATCCGTTCCAGTCCATTGGTTAGTCGCTCCCATGGAGCACAACAGCTTATCCTAAAGTGTCCTTCAGTATTGATAGGGCCATAATTTGCTCTTACCAGAACGCCTGCTTCCTTGACGAAATATTCTATAATATCGCGTGGATTCCCTAGCTTATACTTGGAGATGTTGGGATAGAGATAGTATGTTCCTGTTGCCTTAGCACAAGTAACATCTTCAATTTTATTGAGTTTTTCCCAGGAATAATCTCTTCTCTTTTGAACTTCAGGGAGAGTATTTTTCTGCATCCACTCCAGAGCCTCTTGGGAAAGAGCTGCAATACCAGCTTTTTGTCCAATAGTATTAATGCACTCAGTTTCGTAGGAAGATATTGAGCGGTAGACCTTTATTAGATCGGAGTTGGCAATTACGTAACCGATCCTCAAACCACTCATTGCCTCAAGCTTGGAGAAACTTGTTGATGTAATTGTTCGTTCCTTCATCCCAGGTAATGCAGCTATACTATAATGTTTTTTACCGTCAAATACACACCTGCTATAGAGTTCATCACTGAAGACGAGGAGGTCCTCATCTTGTACTACCTCAGATATCTGCTCCAGTTCTTTTTTGGTATATAAATGTCCTGTAGGATTATTGCCATTTGCCATAACAAGCATTTTTGAATTAGGCGTTATTCGATCTACTAACTCCTCGATATTAAGAACCCACTCCTTGTTTGGGTCTGTTGGTTCTGTTAAAGGAACAGGGATTACATTTGCCCCGAAGTTTGGCACCCTTCCTAAAAAATAATCTGGGTCGATCAGCAGTACATCATCACCAGGATTAAGGAAGTGACGTCCAGCTATGTTGAAGCTGAATGAAACACCGTGTGTAGGTTGAATTTCTTTATCGATATCTGCTTCAATTCCATCTTCCCTCAGAGCTTTTTCGGCCACAGCCTCTCTGAAATCTCGGAATCCTCCACCGGGTATGTAATCTGTGTGACCCTCGTCCAACGCCTTTTTTGCCGCTTCGATAACCATCGGTGGAGCGGGCCATGAATATCTAAAAGTTCCAGGAGCGATTTCGATGACATCTTTAAGCCCTCTATCAGCAGCAGACAAGTCCCTAAGAAAGGCACGTTCGGTTCCCATTCGATTTTTTGTTACATCATTCCACCACTTTTTTGAAAGAATCTCCTTTTCAAACCATTCTTGATATTCAGACATTATGTGTTGTACTTTTTTTTTCAGCATATATGCTTTTAGATTTGCGGTATTGCATGATTTTATCCTAAAATCCAGATTTTTTATTTTTATATGTAATAACCAGTGATATCTTAGGTGAACACCTTGCAGAGGCCCAACGAGTCCTTAATAATGCGTTGCGAGGTCCTTTGTGTTCTAGGTCTCATTTTATGCTGTGAACGGAACTGAAAGAGATCAATAGGGTCAAAGAAGGCGCACGAAATTAAACCCTTAGCACTCTAGGGAGATAACTAGCAAAGAACGGAAAAAGAGATCTTCTTAACAATTTTTTTACCATGTTCTAGGTGCACTTAGTTTTCTTCGTGATAAAAAGTCGAAATAGGCATCTTTGGCATTCTCAGCAACAAATTTGATCTTAGTAGCTGA
This sequence comes from Candidatus Bathyarchaeota archaeon, assembly GCA_002726865.1. Next base: position 44,543 of record PBSW01000070.1, on the reverse strand, counting down.
GACCCGCTCATCTCCCATAAAGTGATTTGCAGCATAAGCATTAAACTGAATCGGATAGTTTATTTCAACAGTAATGGGGTTACTAAAGGTAAGCGGGGGAATTTCGTGACGACGTTTCAGTCCATCTATTACTGCTTTCTTAATGAGTTTTTGTGTCTTTTTTGGATTAATGCAAATGGCACTAAACATACCAACTCCCTTCTTAACTATTGCAGTCGCCATATTTGGAGCAATATTTGATTGAATGTAGTTTACAGACGCTTCATCCCCCGAAATTGCTACAAGTGGAACACCATAATACCCAGCTAGGCTAGCGTCAAGCCCTGTCTCGGTAAGAGACTTACCATTAAATTTTACTTCTCTAGCATTCCACACATGACACATAAGCGCATCAGCTAAGAGAGGAGGACCATGGGCGCCTATGCATAAAAGAGCATCAAAGGTATCATCGATACCAAACACTTCATCATAAACTTCTCTTGAATTTACTACGGCTGAAACATTTTCTGGAAATTCTTCGTAGAATACGTTCATATTTTTTCCATGTCCATCATTAAACAGAATTTCTGCATCAGGATCCATTTCTAGAACACCCGCAATAGCTGCTTTTACATCGTCAGTCCCCATTCTTTGGGCACGTGGATAAGCAGATGGTACCGAAGAATTAGGGCCCATCTGTGCTTTTATTGCTGTTCCCGTACAGCCTTCCATATCAAAAGCTATGTAAACTTTCATCTTTACCAATACTATTAAACTAGATTGAATATATAACATTCATTCGTGCAAATACCTTTGGATGCGTTTGTTTTGACGCGCGTAACATTCGGATCTTTCCTATAAAATAAAGGTATAACGCCTAAATTTAGCCTATTATCCTTTTAACAATGAAGATGATGCATGGGTACAAGATGCAAGTTCAAGCATTCCGTGATCCTAAGGCCCTTATCCAGAATCCAATTGAGACCCAAAAGAGTCGGCAATTGTGCTGGCGCATGTGTCCTTAACATGCCATCTCTTTAATCTTATAATCTCAGAAAACTGTTTTAAACATCGAGACAGAGAACGTTTCTGTCTGACATGTCAAGTGGTTATAAACATTCTTGGCTTAATATCGATGGGGTTAAAACCCATTACATAGAGGCCGGCAAGGGTGACCCCTTCATTCTCATACACGGTGGTGGAGCCGGTTCTTCTGGGGAGGCTAACTACGGAGACATTATTGGCCTCCTAGGAGAGAACTTTCATGCCTTAGCTCCTGATGTGATAGGATTCGGCTATACTGTTCCTCGGGGGCCTCAAGATTATCCGGGGCACGCCCAGGGAGACTTTCTCATCAGGTTCATTGAGGTCCTAAACGAGGGACCTGTTTACTTAGCTGGCAACTCCCACGGGGGATTTCTGTCCCAGTGGGTGGCACATAACAGGCCGGACCTGGTCAGCAGGCTTATAATTATCAACAGCCTGAATGGGACTCATCCGCTTCCAAGCAGGAGATATATCTACGCCCCAGGGGGGCACCAATCCACAAAACCTGACCCGGAAAGCATCAGACAAAAGTTGATCAATTTCTACTCTCATAAAGACCTTGTAACCGATGAAAGAGTAAAGAGAAGTTATGAAATAACTTTGCAAAACTATGAGTATGCCGAAAAAAGAGGAAGAGTGAACAGCTCCACTATAGAGGATGCCAACAGGAACCTCAGTTACAAAGGAAGACACATTTCTGAGTGGGGTTCTGAGTTGAAGATGCCTGTGTTGCTAACTTGGAGCGAGCCAGGGTCCAAGATAGAGTGGGGCCTAAGACATTTCTTCAAGGTTCCCGGCTGCGAGATGCACTTATTCCCCTGGTCCGGCCATCATGTTCAGACTGATCAGAGTGATCGTTGGGTCCAGGTTGTCACTAACTGGCTGCTGAACGAACCGGCACGACATCCCGAAGAACCACGCAAACTTATGAACAGACGTTGGAGAGATTCTTGGCTCGATGTCGGAGATATCAAAGCACATTACATCGAAGCAGGTCAGGGAGATACGATTGTACTCGCTCACGGAGGTGGACCTGGTTTCGGTACTCCTTGGGCTGCCACTGTTAATCATTTGAGTGAATATTTCCATGTAGTTGCTCCCGATATTGTTGGTGCGGGTTTCACAGCCCCAAGAGGACCGGAGGACTATCCGGGGCACGCCCAGGGAGACTTTCTTATCAAGTTTATTGTAGCTCTGGATGTAGGGCCGGTCTATCTGGCAGGGCAGTCTCATGGAGGTTTCTTATCGCAATGGGTGGCCCACAAAAGGCCGGACCTTGTAAGGAGATTGATTATATCAAACAGCCTAAATGGAACTCATCCAATTCCGCCGCTACCTGAGGGACAAAAATACATCTATGCTCCTGGTGGACATCAGTGGAGTGTCCCATCAAAAGAAAGTATAAAAGAACGTCTATCCCCGCATTTTGAACCTAGCGAAATCACCGAAGAAGTAATTAATCGTTATTATGAGAATTTGAAAAAAACCATAAGCTATAATGATATGAGAGGAAAAACTGTTAATTATTCGGTAGAATCCGCCAACGTGAACCTCAGTTACAAGGGTAAGCATATCTCGGAGTGGGGTTCAGAGTTGAAAATACCTGTAATGCTCTTGTGGAGTGAACCTGGATCGAAGATTGAGTGGGGTCTGCGACATTTTTTCAAGGTACCTAATTGTGAGATGCACTTGTTTCCTTGGTCTGGGCACGGGTTGCATCGGGATCAAGTGGAGAGATGGGTTCAGATAGTTACAGACTGGTTAAACAATAAAACAGCAAGACCGCCAAACTAGGGTTCCGTGATAACATCTACTTCCGTCTATGAACGAACAACTGTGCATGGGATCTAATTAAACTACCTAACCTGGATGTATATTCAACTACGGCACCACATACGCTGTGATTGTTATGGTGGTCCTCTTCATTAATCCGACCATATTCCAACACAACGAATAGATCTATTTAATTCATACATGTATTTTAGATAAATACTCCAGATAGAAATTTCGTTAGTATTAACCTCATGCCTTAACTTTAGTGGTTGAACTCAGTTAATATATGAGTTTAGAATAAACTTTTTTTTATATTGAGTGTTATCTTATAACACTAGACTTTATCTCCATTTAATTTTTTCTTTTATGGGGCTGTCACTTTTCTATAGTTTAATTTTTTTAAGACAAAATCTCCATGAATTTATTGTTTAAATAAACTTATATTAATATGACGGAAATGTGATCAATATGTCAAGAGTTCACAGAGTCATGGTATCTTTTTCTGAAGAAAACTTAGTGGCGTTACAGACTGAGACTGAAAAGCGAAATTTATCCTCTATCCAGTTTCTCATTCGGGAAATCATAAGGGAAAATTTGGGGATGGAGTTACCAATAGTTGACTTCCGAACTGATGAACTTTGTCCCCAGTGTAAAACAGAAGGTCAGCTTGTTGAATATTCCAACGGTAAAATACATTGTCTTAATTGCTCATAAAAACAGTTTTGAAATATAGCGCGCAAAAAAGATATAATTTACGCAAACCGCCGAGGTCCTACCGCTCCACTTTTCTTTAACCTCTTTTCATTTTATGGTATTCCTTTATTCTATTTACAATTGTAATAATTATTCACGACAATTAAAACTTAATTAATATTATTGGAAAATGATCCTTCAAGTTTGGATAACAATAATGCGCGCTCTGGGACCTCGCTTTCCGGTGTCTAGGCTTTTACTGCTCCAGGATTAAAGATCGGTGCCGTTTATTCAGGGGGCCTTTATCAAGTCCGTTGGAGATTGTGGCCGGGTATCACTTTGTTATAGGGATTCTCATCTGAATCATGCCGTTTTGATCCTGAATCCATTTGCTCCTCTCTTTTTCATCTGTGAAAAGTTGACTGAGACGGGGACTTTTGCCTTGGTGTCTGCGCGCGAATATTTGAGGATAGGGGTGCGTTTAAGGCATTGGACGATTTCTTTCATTTCTGGTATTTGGAGTAGCTGCAGGAGTAATCAGAGAGCTAAGGTTCACTTCAGATTGATATTCCGCATATTGCTCATCCGAAAATATAAATTTATTAATATTCTCTTAACATTCCGAACGAGAAAATTTTTACTTTATCTTCAATTTTGCTTTTCATTATAGAATTTATGAATAGAATCAGAGATCTTTTCACTGTTTTCAGGAGGTAAGTATTCAACAATGCGGCGCAAAGGGAAGGACAAAAGTTCTTTGGTCACTTTCTCTGTAACCGGCAGCATGCCCTTCTTAAATCCAAATCTATCCCTATAGGTTCTATTAAGATGAATTGGTGGGGAATAGGGCATTCCTCCGCGTATCCCGTTCTTTTTTAGGAATAACCACAGCTCATCTCGGTTTGGAACTTTGGTTACGAAACGACAGAACGAATGATAAGCCCAATCTTTCTCAACAGGTATTGTTACTGGAGTTCCTTCGAAAAGTTTCTCAAACTCTCTTACATGATCTCTACGGATTTCTGGTCCAGCTTTTCCATTCATAAATCGTTTTAATTGAACTCTGCCAATTGCAGCGTCGATCTCGCTCATCCTATAGTTATATCCAAGTAAGTCATTTCCTAAATGCAAAGGAAAACCCCTTTTATCTATTTTTTTCATAACTTGACCGCGTCCGTGATTATGGAGCATTTTCACTTTTTGAGCTAGTTCTTCATTGTCGGTAGTCACCATTCCGCCATCACCCATGGTTGTGACATGTTTACCCGGGGCAAAGCTGAACATATTAAGATCGCCGAAAGTACCAACTTTCTTGCTCTTATATCTGGCTCCTAAGGCATGAGCCGCGTTTTCAATCACTATGAGATTGTTGTCTGATGCTAAGTCCATTATTGGACCCATATCTGATGGATGCCCATTTAGATGAGTCGGTACTAGTGCTTTGGTTTTAGATGTCACTTTTTGCTGTGCATCATTAGGATCCATAGTAAAACTTTCTTCATCAATATCACAGAAAACAGGTTTTACTCCCTGAAAAATCATCATATCTGTGACTGAATAGAATGAGTGTGATTGAGTGATTATCTCGTCGCCGGGTTTAAAGTCACACGCAATATAGGCTAGATGTAGTCCTGCGGTACCTGAGCTGACGGCGACTGCATATTTAGTCCCTACATATTCCGCGAATTCCTTCTCAAAATTTTCAATTTGCTCCCCATAGATGGGATATCTCGGCGTGGAAAGGACTTTGTGAACTGCATCCACTTCTTCTTGGGTTATTGCAAACATTTTGTTTATGTACGGGTTTGCAATTGTTTTGTCCATATTCATCTGAGAAAATATTTTCGATTATATTGTTAAGCTTTTCCGATATTGGTGCAATATTACTATTATTTGTTGTTGTTTAGAATTTTACTTTGGACTTTAATTTACCATTATTTTTGATGTACGTGCAATAAAAAAATGAAGATAAAAATAGGTGCTAGACTCCGCCAATAACAAACACCTCAGATGCTAACTCAGAAATCACTACCCCAAAAAAAGGACCGGTAAGAAACCCCTCAACTACCTAGCGACGCTCAAGGCTCAGTTGTTGAAGTATCTACTCTAAATACCCTGTGACCGAAGACTTGCCCATGTCTCAAACACGGTAGACAAACAGCTAATGCTTACGACTTTCTAAAAATTTTTTACGCCACAACTTCTTCACCCACTTCAGACACAGACTCGGAAAGGAGACCTACCCCACAATTTTCAACCAGCTAGTCAGGAAGTTACTTTAAGCTAGGGCCGTTAAGGGAAACGTCATAGCCGTCAACAGCACCACGTAGATGCCCACAGCTAATGATCCCCCAACAAATTCACCGGTAAATGCGATCCAATAGCCTGATTAGGCCGAGGCAAGCGCGTGTAGACACAATAGCATCTACAACCAATTAATAGCAAAAAGGAGGGATGAGGAGATGGACTGATAGCTGAAAAAGAACATCTGGAAAGTCCTCTTTAGTCTTACACTACAGTAGCTATGCTCTAAACGGGTCTTGAAACGGATAATGGGGGGAATCACTAAGCACTGACTTAGCCCCAATCCCCACTTTCTACAGCATTATGAATAGGGGTCCTATGAAGCAGATAAGGACAGAACTTGCGGGACAGGCAACTGACTCACATCTCCACCTTTTTTGCGCGAGAGGCCACCCGAAATAGAAAAAACAGGAACACTATCGAATAGCCTGAAAGGTTTTGTGGTTTTTCCTATTTATTGTGACCCGATGGATAGATGTCGCAGGAAGTATTCGGTCATCAGGGTGAACAGGTGGAGTTGGGTGTTCCCGCCTCGAAGCGGATGATCCCGCCCATGGTATAACATTAGGTCAAACTGTTTGTTAGAGTTCTGGAACGCCTCCGCCACCTCTAGAGTGTTCTGCAGTTGCACATTGTCATCCGCCATCCCATGCACCAGCATAAGGTGGCCCCTCAGTTTATGCGCGTAGGTGACCACCGCCTCCTTATTGTAGGCGTTCTTATTCTCCGGGAGTAGCCCCAAATATCTCTCCGCCCAGACGCTAGAATAGAGGAGATAGTTCGTGACTGACGCCTGGGCAATTCCAACTTTAAAGTAGTCCGATCCCTCGGTCAAAGCCAGACACGTGAGATATCCCCCTCCACTCCGACCCCAGATGCCAAAGCGTAACGGATCTACATAGGAAAAACCTGCAAGGTACTTTGCCCCTTCAATGTGATCCTGCAGGGGCACTGTGCCTAGGTTCTGGTACATAAAATTCTCAAATACCTTTCCACGACCACCGGTACCACGGTTATCAATAGTAAACACAATGTATCCCTTTTGGGTCATTAGCTTATGCCAGAGTCCCCGTGCCCCGCCCCACCGATTGACGACTGACTGGGAGCTAACTCCCCCATATGCGTAGAAGATGACCGGATACTTTCTTTCCCGTTTAAAGTCAACCGGCCGTGTCATGACCGCATTTAGAGATATGCCGTTACCTGTGCGAACCGTTAGGAACTCAGGCTCCGCGAGATCGAATTCCGCCAAGCTTGACAATTCACCCCCTTTCACTACTCTGATGAGGGACCCCTCAGATCGGTGGATGCTTATCTTTGGCGGAGTGTTCACGTCGGAGAATGTTTTCATAAAACTCTTGGCATTCGGTGAGAATGACGCGGAGTGCCATCCGGGTTTTTTGCTGAGGCGTTGCATCATCTGACCGTCGAGCCTAATGCGGTAGAGATGCTGTTCGGTGACCCCATCCCTTTTGCCATCGAAGTACATCCAGCCATCCGCCTCATCAACACAGAGCACAGATCGGGTCGATCTACCGGCATTCATCTCCCATTCTCCCCTCGTGATCTGGTTTACCTGACGGCCATCGTAGTCGTACAGGTAAGCGTGTTTATACCCACTGCGTTCGGATGTCCAAATGAAGCGGTCAGAGTCCTTTAGGAAAGTCAGGTCATCGTCAATACGTACCCAGTAGGGATCAGTCTCTGTTAGAATTACCTTAGACTCGCCTGTATCTATGTTGGCAAAGAGCAGTTCTAATTTATTTTGCTGCCGGTTAAGTCGCTCTATTGCCACCAACGAAGGGTCTCGTGTCCACTTAAGCCGAGGGAAATAGACGTCAGTTTCGGGGCCGAGTTTCAGCCAGGTCGTCTGACCCGTCTCAAGGTGGAAGACGCCGATACTCAGCCTCCAGTTCGTCTCCCCCGACTTTGGGTACTTAATTCGGTGAACCTTAGGATATGTCGTCATGTAGTCAATGAGAGGAACCGTGCGTACGGCAGTCTGGTCCACGTGCACGAAAACAATCCGCTTGCTATCTGGCGACCAGTACCATCCGTCCTCTCCAAAGCCCTTGTTTAATCCGTTCAAGATGTCCTCGTTCCCATCAAATGTTAGCTGGCTTTCGATGCCGGATGAACGATCAAACATAAACAGGTTTCCGCCCCTGACGAACCCGATTTTGGTGCCGTCGGGCGCTATCTTAGCGTGCTTTTGGCCGCCAGCGATATCGGATAAAGGCATTAGCGCGCAAGTTTGTGCATCATAGACGTAGTAATGAATATCACTGGGTGGGGTTCCGAAAAGGAACCTTGGTTGCTCAGAAGGTCCGGCAATCAGGAAATATAGACCGTCGTCAGTCACCTGAAAACCATTGATTGGGATGTTTGAGCTGCTCTGGTTAAGCACCAGAAATTTTCCTTCGATAAGGACGTCGCGTTTACCATCATCGACCCGTTCTTGATATATGTTCTTGGTTTCACCGTCAGGATCATCATCCACATACAAGAACGCCGAACTGTCGGAAGTCCATTGAAGATTCTGCATGGACACTCCGTTCCAATCTACGTCAGGCCCGAATATGTCATCGAGCGTAAGCAAACGTTTTGCTCCCATAATACCCTTATTTCTAGCTTACATACATAACCATTTTTCTTTTGCATGAATTCCTTTCAACCTCCCTGTGTTCGGCAGATTCAAAGCAAACACTAAGAACGTTCCTAAAATAACGACGTACACACCAGAAAGATCCTCTCGGTTCTACCAGGTCCTCTACCTGAAGAATCACTGGCTCAACGAAATCCTGTATTGTCAGAGATTTTATTGGATGATCGTGTATCTTGTGATAATTTTATTGATATGTCTGATTCTTATCATTCCCAACTTTATTCATAACCCCTATAACTAACCCCCCACCATTGTACATTGAGGAAGGGGTTTTGGGGTATTTTCCCCGTTTTTTTCCCCTATCCTCACCCATTTTTCGTTTAATGAAAACCTGTACACGAAAAGATAAAATAATTCTTCCAGCGAATGAGGCACTATGGATGGCCGAATAAGCAGGACGATGGAGAATCTAAAGAAGCATAATATTAACTGCTTTTTCGTGAAGGACGAAAGGGAGGCTCGGGAGAAGGTCTTAGAGCTGGTGGAGCCAGGCGCTTCAGTGGGCATGGGTGGCTCAATGAGCGTCCACTCTATCAGCGTGGTACCTGAGCTCGAGAAGAGGAACACAATGTTCAACCCTTACGATCGGGAAGGGAAGGTAGATAAATCCAAGAACCAGACTGCAATTAGGCGGATGGGTTTGGTAGCAGACTATTTTCTCACGGGAACCAACTCCATCACAGAGGACGGTTACATCGTTAACACAGATGGAATGGGTAACCGGGTAGGTGCAATCTCCTTCGGGCCAAAGAAGCTGATTCTGGTCGCTGGAGTTAATAAGCTAGTACCGGATGTCCACGGGGCTCTTGAGCGGATAAGAACAGTAGCAGCTCCGTTGAATGGAAAGCGCCATAGCTGGGATGATATTCCCTGTGCTACGACGAACGACCCTGACTGTAACCTATGCATTTCCACTCATAGGCAGTGCAACTCGACACTGATCACCCATAACTCACGGGACCCGGAACGGATCAACATCGTCCTTGTGGATAAAGACCTAGGATACTGACCAATAGCGTTGGAGTAATCCGCGCCATCCGTGTTTTCCTTTTATCAGGAATATTCAGGTTCTCGAGGAGTTTGGCATTGTTGTGCGGGTATAATTAGTTTGCGCGCAGTCTCATTTCTCACTTATCAGTACCACGGGAGTTTCATTCTATCAAGGGGAATATTTCAATATTTTATCAATAGCCTCTCTTTTTCTTTCTGAAGGACAAGTTCGGCAATTGGGAATAATTCCTTTTTAAGCCTATGCGACATCATTGACAACTTTTATTTCTGCGTCAAAATTAAAAGGGGTAGTTCTCACGTCATGTCTCCTTTTTTTATAGGACCTATAATATTTTTCTTCTGTTTCTAACGAGCTCGACGAAAAAAAGATTTTTAATGTACCCTGAGGGAGTCCTATCGAACCATAATGATGGGACTTCATACCCCCGAACTGATCATTATAATTTTCATGATTCTCCTGTTATTTAGAGGGAAGAAACTCCCTGAACTTGCCCGTTCTATGGGATTAGCGGTCCAAGAGTACACAAGGGTAACCAAGGGTCCCGTAAAATATATTGAATCAAAAACCATGGACGAGAAGGATGAGGAAAGAGGGGCGATCCTCAAAGCGGCTAGGAAGATGGACAAAAAGACAACGGGAACTGACATCCTCGAAATCTCCCAGGACATCCCGAGGACTGCGGGTCAGAAAGAGGATTAGTCTCGTTCTCTGTTGTCATTCAGTGACTTGGAGTGCCTATGTGAATTGAAGGGTATCCAGAATTGTAGTGGCATCGTCCTCGCGGGGGGCAAGGGAACCCGGCTCGGACACAGCAAACCCCATGTGCGATTGGGCTCGATGAGCCTTATCGAGCACGTAATTGATGCCGCATTAACTCTCTTTGATGAAGTATTACTCGTTGTTGGCAAAGACGCTGATTTATTTTCTGTCATCCAAAAACAACATCCTTTACTTACTATCATAAGTGATGACCAGGAGGGTATAGGCCCTATGATGGGCATGTATACAGGGATGAAAAGGCTGACCACTGAATACTCCCTTGTCCTCCCATGTGATGCCCCCTTCGTCAGTGTTCCCCTGATGAGGGCGTTAATTGGGCTCGCAAGAGGCTCAGACGCAGCTATCCCAATATGGCCGAACAAAAACGTGGAACCCCTCCACAGCGTCTATCGTGTCTCACCTTCGATCCAGGCAATCAAGTCCGCTCTGAACTGCGGAGAGAAGAGCGTCTTGGACATGATAAAGCGTCTAGAAAAGATCAACTTTGTCCCAGTTGACTCCCTTAGGAAATTCGACAGCGAACTCCACACGTTTTTCAACGTGAATTACTCTGAGGACCTAAAGACCGCTTATGAAATTCAATCTGTGAGCGAATAATCCTGTTTCTGTCTATTGCCTAAACTCTTTTGAAGAATTATCTTATCTCCTCCGAGATCTTGTTGGTTCAAGTCGGTTCATCTACGCTATGGTGATTGGGGATTTATAGCTGAGTGTGAGCGAGTGTGAAAAGTTCTTCTCCGCGTTTGTTTTAGCAGTCCCAATGTACCCGGATTTAATGTAGAACTATGTCCATTACCCTTTCAGAGCCAGAACTGGGGCAGCTATTTTATTCTCGGGATCATGAAAGTATTTGTAGGACTCTGGACCTAAAAAATAGGTTAGTAGTTCTCTTTAGATCATTCCCCCTGTTCATGAACCGCATCATCTTGACCAACGCTGCGACTAATCTCGCAAGAAAAGCCATCGTCAGAACGGAGAGGAAGGATATCTGTTTGCAATTTCTTACCGTAGCTTTTTCTATTATTTACCGCCTCCACATTGGTATGCTGATGGGGGGCCTTCCCCGCATAGTCTCTGAGAGCATGCAAGCTATGGACCTCAAGGACTTAACTAGATGTTTCCTATGATTGGGGTGACAATACCCATGGATCTATCCAAGAATTGTAATTCCGCTAAGAGGGAGTTCGTCCCAATTCTTGCTGTAATCGGCACTAGTGGCTCTGGGAAGACGACGCTTATTGAGTGCATCGTAAAAAATTTGACTGATAGGGGGCTTAGGGTTGGCACAGTTAAACATGTACACCACCACGGATTCACAATTGATACGGAGGGAAAGGATACCTGGAGGCATTCGAAAGCCGGGGCAAGGGTGGTCATATGCGTTTCCCCCAATGAGATGGTAAAGATCCGGCATCGGCTCTCTCCGCATGATAATGATCTAGGGAGTGCCCTCAACTCCGTCAGGGAGGATAACCTAGACCTGCTGATTCTTGAGGGCTTCCGATCAGAGGTCTCCGGCAATGAGAGGATTCAGAAAATCGTTGTCGCTAAAGATGAAAAGTCTCTTCAAAAAGTTTTGGAGAACGTCAAAAGCCCTTTACTTGCTATTTCTGGGCCAGTAGCAAATGGAACTGATCTCAAATTGGATAAAGGGGTCCCCCTCATTGATATACCTCGAAACAGAGAACAACTCATCCAGCGGATATTCAACGCCTTCATGTTGTGAAGAGCTTCGCGAATGCCCGAAATAATAGATTAAATGTGCCAATTAACCAGCGAAGTGATGCTATTGTACCCTTGATTGGTGAACAAGACGCTTTTGACAATAACAAAAATCCATTAGGATCGCCCTTATCAAGGTTGGCTCAGAAAGATGCAAAGCGGTCCTGAACGACCTTCCTCTTGATCTTGGAGCTGCTGTCCAGGTCATCTCGCGCGAACCTACTTATGCGTTTGACCTCGACCTTGAGCCCCCGTTTCTCGATGGCCTCCCTTGCCATTGCTTCAATGCCATCCTGATCATAGCCAACGGCGATGACGTCAGGTTTGACTCTATCGATGACGGCGGCCATATCTAGCTCTCTGAACCCCAAGAGAACCTTGTCTACCACTTTGAGAGCCTCCACGACCGCCCTTCTCTGGTCCTCTGGGATTACAGGGGGGTGCCCTTTGAGCCTCCGGATGGTCTCGTCCCTGGCCACAATGACCACAAGCTTGGCGTCGGGACCCCCGAGGCGTTTCGCCTCCTCCAGGAGGCGGATATGGCCGTAGTGTATAAGGTCGAAGGCTCCAGAGGTGAGGACCGTCTTCATTTTTACCACTTGAATTCAACGAGACCTAGGAGTCTGAGGGTGTCTAGTATTCCCTCTGCGTAGCTTACCGAGGCTAGGGCCGTTGCCTTCCGCTCCGCTTGGTAATACTCCCCGTCGTCGAGGTAGTTGGCCGCGTGTAATGTTAAAGCCTTTACCCTTTCGAGGGTAACAGATCTAGGGAGATCTTCAGTGTTGAACTCCTGGATGACCCTCCTGCAGCTCTCCGAGTACTTTTTGATGAGCCGGTCTAACTCCCCGACTGGGTTGTGCAGTTCTAGGGCTTTTTCAGGGCAGGCCGCGAGGGTCCTCAATGCTTCTATCTCGTGGAAGTGGAGCCTCCCCGGGATAATGAGCGCATGGGGGGGCTTCTTGAGGTCGTGCCCGGCGAAGGCCTTGGCGAAATCGGCCTTGATCTCCTGGTCTGTCCACCCGAGGCGGGCAATGCCAACGGTAAGAGTTTCACCCCTGTAGGTCTCTGGCTGGTCGGCGTTCAGAAGGATCTTGATAGCCCCTTTGATGGTGTGGGCTTTTTTGTTCACCGTGTCCAGGTCCAGGAGGATAAGAGTGTGGAGGCCGTACTCTCGGTTTTCCCGAAGAGTAGTAAGGACTGTATCCGGGGGAGCCTTATTTGGGAGTGGAAGGGTAACTGTACGCCCGAACTTGTAGGGGCTAAGCCCTGCCTCGGCTACCGCAGTGATAATAGATGAGCCGTGAACAACCCTAGTGGGGATACCTTCATGGGTAGCCTCGAGGATAAGGCTGACATGGGTAGTGGCAGTAAGGGCGTCCCCCCCAACTAACACTCCTATGTCACCTTGCCTAGCCTCCTCGATGAGAGTATAAGAACTATCCTCCATCCGGCCTCGGGGGAGCTCAATCACCTTTTTACCAATGGCCTCAGAGAGCAGATCTATGTTAGTGTCTAGGATCATGGTGTATAATTCGGCGTAGAGTATATCACAGCCCCGTGCTGCCTGGAGGGCCCGCTGGCTCAGGTCAGTGTGGTCGGTGAGACCGATGCTGATAAGGGTGAGGGTTAATTCTATCTCTCCTTGAGGGGGAAGCGATAGATGTTGCCACACTTAAGGCAGGTGGTGGCCACATGTGGCTCTCGACGCTGGCGTATCCTGGTGCGGCAGGTAGAACCGGGGACGAGATATGTGTCACATTTCCGGCAGACCTGGCGGCGGAGGTAAGGTGGAAGATGTATTCGGCTTCTCTGGGCGATCTTGCGGGCGAGGTCAACGTGACGCTGGGCTTGCTGGGGATAGATGGAGAATTTGGATTCCGCTTGCTGGAAGAGAATGTGTATCCTTTCTAAAGCGATCTTGGCATTTTGTTTGGCCATTTTGAGTTGCCTTTTGTTCGGGTTTTGGGTTTGGTGCTGGAGTTAATAAGCATATTCTTCAATGAAAAAGGGAAGTTGATTTTTTTTGGTCTTACGTAAAATATGTAATAATAACCGTGCTCTCGGAAATTTTGGAGGTAATACGCGCGGTCGTGTGTTCGGGGAAGTCAAGTGGTATAGAATACAAACACCTTGAGGGTGAATCTGTAGGAAATTACAAATGCGCGACTCCAAAAAAACCCTAACCTAACTGCTTTACCAATTATATATGGCGACGGGTCAAACCTAGCCTTCTTCTTTGAGCCTAGAAAAGTTTAAAACAACTGATCCTCACCAAAATCTGGTATCATAATGGCTGCACTCAGAAAACCCCTAGATGAGATGCAATACATCCTGGCAACCGACGTTGGAAGTACTACTACTAAAGCTCGGCTCTTTCATAAAAAAGATGGTAATTGGCGATTCCTCGTGGCTGGCGAGGCCCCTACCACTGTGGAGACCCCATACGAAGACGTAACCATGGGAGTCCAGAACGCAGTTCGGGAGATAGAGGAACTCACTGGTCACAGAATTCTTGCCCCGGATGGGAAAGGCATTGTGGTACCCTCTGATAGGAACGTAGGGGTAGATCTCTATTGCACAACTAGCAGCGCTGGGGGAGGCCTTCAGATGATGGTGGGTGGTTTAATCCAGTCGATGTCAGCAGAAAGCGCAAATAGGGCAGCCTTGGGCGCAGGCGCCATCGTGATGGACGTCATTGCTAGGGACGACGGTCGTATGCCCTACCAAAAGATCCAGAGAATCAGGAACCTCAGGCCAGACATGATCCTCCTCGCTGGGGGTACTGACGGGGGCGCGTCGGGTCATGTCATGGAGATAGCTGAGCTTATAAAGGCCTCGGAGCCTAAGCCACGCCTCGGCATCGGCTACGAACTCCCCATCGTCTACGCAGGGAACAAGGCTCTAAGGACCCAGATCGAAAAGCTGATGGGGAAGGACTTTGCCCTAGACATGGTAGACAATATCAGACCTGTCTTAGAGGTGGAAAATACGGAGCCGGCTAGGCGTGCGGTCCATGAGCTTTTTATGGAGCACGTAATGAGCCACGCACCTGGCTATACCAAACTAATGGAGTGGACAGATGTTGATATCATGCCCACCCCGGCTGGAGAGGGGATAGCCATGCAGCTAATAGCAGATACGTATAAGCAAAACGTGCTTGGAGTAGGTCTCGGTGGTGCTACCACCAACGTTTACTCAGTAGTGGAGGGACGTTTTGTGAGGAGCGTCTCTGCAAACTTGGGCATGAGTTATAGCGTCACCAATGTGATGAAGGAGGCTGGGATCGACAAGATCATGAGGTGGATCCCCTTTAGCCTCGATAAAGAGGAGGTCTCTAGTCGGCTCATGAATAAGATGATTCGTCCCACCACTATCCCACAGACTCTGGAGGACCTAATAGTCGAGCATTCCGTGGCCCGGGAGGCCCTCCGGCTGGGGCTGGTCCACCATAGGACCATTGCTACCAGACTGAAAGGGGTACAGCTCGAACGGAGCATCGCGGATATGTTCAACCAGGAGGTGGAGGATACTTACGTCAAGATGATGGCCATTGACATCCTCGCCGGCACAGGAGGTCTCCTGAGCCACGCCCCTAGGAGGATCCAGAGTATGCTCATCCTCACCGATGCCTGGCAGCCCGAAGGTATCACCCGCATGTTCCAGGACAGTGTCTTCATGATGCCCCACTTAGGGGTATTAGCCAGCACTATCCATAAAGAGGCAGCATGGAACATATTCGACAAAGATTGCCTAGTCCGCCTTGGGACATGCATTGCCCCCGCAGGGACCGCCGAACTTGGTGAGCCAGTTCTGAAGGTTGAGATGACCCTGTCCGGAGGCGAGAGCCTAATAATGGAGCTAGATTTCGGCGAGGTAAAGCTGATACCCCTAGCCGAGGGACAGGAAGCGAAGGCCATCATCACCCCCGCAAAGCTGTTCGATATGGGCGATGGACCCGGAACCGCAGTGGAGCGGACCATCATGGGTGGTGTTGCCGGGGTTCTTCTTGACGCTAGGGGAAGACCATTGCATCTTCCTGAAGATGACGTGCAGAGGAAAGAGCTCTTGATTAAATGGTTTACTTCTCTGGGTCTTTACCCAGAGGAGAGGCTTAGGGAGCTAATTTGAGATGACCGACGAAAAGAACAAAATCCCAAAAGAAGCACATGCATATACCCCGGGACTCAAAGTAAAACGCTTTGAGGCGGTAAAAAAGACCCGGAGGCTCCCGATCCATGGTAAAGTCTTTGTGAATGAGGGAGACTCCATCAACTATGAAGCGATCGTCGCCAAGACGGAGTTGAGTGGGAACCCAGAAATCGTAAAGGCTTCCAGGCTCCTCAACGTTGAGCCGGAGGTTCTTCCCCGTTATATGTTGAAGCATGTGGGAGACACTGTCAAGGAAGGTGAGACCATCGCCTCCTACTCTGCATTCTTTGGCCTTATCAACAAGAAGATCGTTTCCCCCTCCACAGGTACTATTGAGTCAATCTCTGAAATCAGTGGTCAGCTGATCATGAGAGGCGCTCCCATCCCCATCGAGGTGGACGCTTACATACCAGGCAAAGTTGTGAAGGTTATGCCCAACGAAGGAGCTGTCATCGAGACCAACGCGGCTTTCATCCAAGGCATCTTTGGGATCGGAGGGGAGGGCCATGGGACAATTAAGATCGCTGTTGGATCACCCACAGATGTCCTCGACGGAGACGCCATAACTTCTGAAGATAGAGACAAAATACTTGTCGGGGGCTCCCTTGTTACCCTCGAGGCCATTGAAAAAGGAGCGGAACACGGAGTCTCATGTATAGTCAGTGGAGGTGTACTCCACGAAGACCTTACCTTATTCACAGGAGAGGAGGTTGGGGTTGCTATCACAGGCCAGGAGGAGCTTGGGATCACGCTCATCGTAACTGAGGGTTTCGGAAAAATGATGATGTCCCAGACCACATTTGACCTACTCCGCAGTTTTGATGGTTACGTCGCCTCGTTTAATGGGGCCACCCAAATCAGGGCGGGTGTCCTTCGACCTGAGATCATAATTCCCCATGAAGGAAAAAATGAAGGTGGATCAGAGGAGGCGCTCTTATCTGGGATTGTACCAGGAACTCCGGTTAGGATAATCAGGCAGCCCTTTTTCGGGGCTTTTGGAGAGGTGATAGATTTACCCGTGGAGCTCAAGCAGCTAGAGTCAGAGTCCTTCGTTAGAGTCCTAAACGTCCGCCTCGCGGATGGATCCCTGGCTACAATACCAAGGGCCAATGTCGAGATAATTGAAGAGTAAATTGGAAGCCCCTCCATTTTTCCTCCTCTCTACTCCTATTCCCGAAAGAAACAGGAGAGACGTTTCATGATGACCGAAAGTCTTAGTATCCTTCTCAAACTCAGCTTAAAACCGGAATCATCATTGCTATATCCATAAAGAAAGTTGTCATTACTGCAGTTATATGTGATGAAACTATCCGCGAAAAGAAATCCCACGTACCCTACTCTTTCAAAGAAACCGCGGGCTCCACTGTCAATGCTGAAAGGGCGGGAGCATTTATCGTCATCTCAACGCAAAGAACCAATACATCAATTCCCCCGCGTGCAGTGAGGTTTTAACTCGCGTGACCGGAGGCCCAGCAAGGATAGGCCTTGACAACTGCATCTACATGGGGAACGAAAAAATCTCACAAAGCAATATAAATCTAGTCTGCAAGACTGGTAGGCTCACCGAAGAACTTGTTCCAGGATAGACTCATTGTATCAAATCCGGAAGATGCTGGGAACCAATTCAGCTCTCCAGTGAATCAGAGACACATTTTATATCTTTTCGCGAGAGGCTTATCTATTGAATCGAATTTGTACGGTCTAAATGGACGGATCCTCAGAGTTAACCTCAGCGACGAGAGTTCCAAGACGGACTCCTTCTCTGAGGACTATGCCAAGAAATTCATTGGGGGAAAAGGCTTTGCTATAGACCTTCTATATAAGGAGCTTTCCCCGGGAATCAAACCCCTAGGCCCAGAAAATAAGCTCGTCTTTTCCACGGGTCCTCTGAACGCCACAGGAATCCCAGGGGACACCCGGTTTGTCGTCGCAGGAAAATCCCCTCTTACGGGGATCTGGGGGGAAGGGAACTGCTCTGGATGGTTCGCCGACAGCCTCAAGAAATCCGGGTATGATGCCCTCGTGGTTGAGGGAACTAGCAAAAAGCCGGTTTACATATGGATAAACGATGATGTTGTCGAGGTGAGACCTGCGGAGCACCTCTGGGGGAAGTGGACTCTCGAGACTGAGAAGTTGATAAAGGAAGAGGTAGGTATAAACGCAAGTGTTGTGGCGGAGGGCCCTGCTGCTGAGAACCTGGTTGCCTTCTCGGCGGTGACCCACACTGCCCATAGGGCTGCCGGCAGGACAGGGTTAGGGGCGGTAATGGGCTCTAAGAAGCTGAAGGCGATAGCCGCTTTAGGCACTGGAAAGGTCGCCGTCGCGAATCCAGATAAGGTCCAGGAGCTGAGGACCAACATTGTTAAAGAAACCTTCGTGGCCGAGTTCACCACGGTACTTCGGGAACACGGTCAGGCGGGTTTCGTCATGGATCTCCATAACGACGGGATACTCCCCACCCGGAACTTCCAGAGCGGCGTTTTCGATGGCGCCAAGGCTATCTCGGGACAGACCATGACGGAGACTATTCTTAAAAGAAGGGAGGCCTGCCCAAGGTGCCCGGTGGCCTGTAAGAGGATGGTCGAGGTTACCGAGGGGCCCTTTGCCCCCGTCTTACCAGAGTACGGTGGTCCCGAATATGAGAACGTGGCTGCACTGGGGTCTCTGCTGGGCGTGGACCGTCTGGACGCAGTTTGTAGGATGAATATGCTCTGCAATGCCTATAGTCTGGACACCATCTCCGCTGGAGTGTGCATCGCCTGGGCCATGGAGTGCTTTGAGGCTGGCATCATCACTACAGAAGACACCGACGGTCTGGAGCTTACCTTTGGAAACGCCAAGGCCGCTGTCAAGATGGTGGAGAAGATCGCTCTCAAGGAAGGTTTCGGTGCAATCTTCAGCGAGGGGCTTTCTAAAGCCGCAGAGAAGATCGGAAAGGGATCAGAGAGATTTGCCGTGGAGGTAAAGCGTCTTGAGCTACCTATGCACGAGCCCCGTGGCAAGAAAGGCCTCGGGCTGATGTATGCCGTCTCCAACAGGGGGGGTTGCCACATGCAGAGCATGCACGACCCGGACCTAGAGTCCCCGAACATGGCCCCCGAGATCGGTATTAGCGTGCCCCTCCACCGTCTAGACACGTCAAGGAAGAAGGTGATCGCTATGAAGAAAACCTCCGACTGGACTGCCATGATCAACTCCACGGGGATCTGCTCAAACATCTACTGGTTCGGCTCTGTCTATTACAGGCCCCTCCACCAGGTGGAAATCCTCAACGCGGTGACGGGCTGGGGTCTTTCCGTGGACGAGTACATGAATGCTGGCGAGCGCATTAACACCTACTGTAGGGCCTTCAACGCAAGGGAGGGGGTCACTCGGAATGACGACAAGCTCCCCCACAGACTCATGGAGCCCTTGATTGGGGGACCTACGCATGGGCAATCCATATCCCAAGAAGAATTAGACTCGATGCTTGACTCCTACTACGAGATCTGTGGCTGGGACAAGGTGACGGGGATCCCAACGAAGGAGAGGCTCAACAAGCTAGGCCTCGGCTTCATCAACCTGTAATTTTCCCATTCCACCCCATTTTATTCTGAATTTACTCTATTTCAGGATGAATCAGAACGGCAGGAATATCCTGTGCGCTTTGTCGGCTAATGTGCTCGCCCAAGATTTAGACGCCTCTTCTCACAATCTTGGGATGTAGGCCACTGCCCTGACTGGGGAGCCAGATCCATCAACGATGTTCAAGGGGAGAGCGATGAGGAACGAGCCTCTGGGCGGGAGCTTCTCAAGATTTGTCATGGTCTCTAATACAGCAATGTGAGCGTCCAGAAGAGCTCTATGTGCTGGGCTCTTTTTATCAGAGGACGCATCAAGATTGGGAACGTCGGACCCCACCAGCTTTACCTTCTTCGCGACCAAATATCGAGCGACTTCCTCGGATATCCCAGGGTCCTCTCTGTAGCTGAACTTGTCATCAGGATCAGGTTCATGCCATCCGCTGGGCCAACCGAAATCGAAGAGGACGAGGTCTCCCTCCGATATATCTCCGTTTTTTCCCTCCCATGCCTTGACCTCTTCCACAGATACAAGTCCGTTCGCTTCTTTGCCCCTCATATCCAAGACAATACAGTCCCCGACCCATTTCTCAAGCGGGATTTTCTCTATTGTAGAGCCCTCTACTCCAGCGAGGTGAATAGGAGCATCAACATGTGTCCCAGCATGCTCAAAAATGAAGATCATAGCGGCGTTGAATCCATCCCTCATGACGGGTGTCATCCAAGTGATTCTGCTGTAGCGGGTGTGGGCGCCCGGCTTTGAATCATCTAGGGCGTGGGAGAGATCCACTATTTCGTACCCTTCCAAGGCTTTCGATATAGGTGACGCTTTCATGAATACCCTATGTAGTCACGACTGAAAATATTTCTGCTTAACGGACTTATTTGTTGGTTTTGGGCTTTGGGTCTTTAACGTTTCTGTTCTCTTTTCTCGGTTTTATACGTTCACCAGCACGTTATAGCGAGACATCTTGTGTACGCGGTCTGAAGGATGCCTCTAGAATCGTACGCGCCATAAAGCACGGCTCCCTCGAGCAAAATATCCCAACACAACCCACTAAACTCTTCACTTCTCATATGTAGGATACTCTCAGACTAAATCTTGACCACTAAAAAATAGTTGAATGCTCCAACGCGTTCCGAGCCCTGATCCTCTATTATCATTAGAAAATCGTTTTTATTTAAGTCAAGATATGTCTAATTAATCATGGCTTCAAGAGGGAGAATACTGGTAGAAAGGAGACATCAAGATGGCTAAGCTTAAAGTCAAATACCCATGCAAATGCAACAAGAAAGACCCCGATCACACCAAAGAGGAAAGCGGTGAAGGCTGGACCCGGTACGTCTGCTCCTCATGCGGCAAGGTGAAATTCGCATGGCGCGCAGAGGGCGCCAAGAATCTGGATGAGCATTAACGGCGACCAATGCAACGGCGCGCGCTAAACCGGTAAGGTTGAACGCTCAGGAATTACATGACACGGACTAACACTTATCGTTCAGGGACTTGGATGGCCTTGTAAAGAACGTGTTTGCACCCGCATGACTCTGGATTTAAAATGAAAATATTTTTTATGCTACAAACTTGAGAATATCCTCTGATATTAATGTCCGCGGAGGTTAAAGGTTACGCAGGTAAAATGCTGAGAGTCGATCTCACAGAGGAAAAAACTTGGGATTGGTTCCCCGCTGAAGAAACCCTCAGAAAATATCTCGGAGGGACAGGGATAGGTGCCAAGATTTTGTACGACGAGGTTCCACCGAATGCTGACTGGTCAGACCCCGTCAACAGGATGACTATCGCCAGCGGTCCCTTAGGTGGTACCAGCATAGGGGGGTCCAGTACTGTTTCTATCGTTACCAAAGGTGCCCTAACGGGGGGATCCACCTCGGTGCAGGCCAACGGCCTCATGGGCGCGTACATGAAGTTCTCGGGATACGACGGTGTCATTCTACAGGGAGCCTCCAAGACCTGGAAATATCTTGTGCTTATGGACGGGAAAGCCGAGTTGAGGGACGCGACAAAGTTCCTGGGCTTGGACACTTACGAGACCTACGATACCATCAGCGAGGAACATGGGGAGAAGGGGAGGGGGGCTAGCGTCCTCTCCATTGGCCCCGCTGGGGAGAACAAGGTGAGATGGGCCGGTGTCTTTGTGGATCACGGCCACTCGGCGTCCCACAATGGGGCTGGGGCCGTGATGGGCTCGAAAAAGCTCAAGGCGATCATAGCTTTTAGGGGGGGAGGGAGCATCTCTGTGGCCCACCCTGAGGAACTGCAAAAAGTTTCTCAAAAGATGTACCAGGACGTTGAGTACTTTACTGGGACCCTGGGCGGAGTCGAGCGCAGCTATAAATCGAGCCGTGGAACTCTCCCCGTGAAGAACTACACCACAAACACGTGGAACGTATCGGGGAAACACGCTAATACCTACGGGGAGAAGTACATCCGGGACAAATACCAGGTTGGCAGGGAGCCGTGCTGGGCCTGTAAGCTCCTCCACTGCACCATGATGAAATTTAACGGTCCCCACGCTGCATACGTTGAGGAGCCGGAGTACGAGCAGATGGCAGCTTGGGGCCCACTAATCGGGCAATCCAACGTGGAGGCAACAATGATGCTCAGTGGCCTTACAGACCGACTAGGCCTTGAGAACAACGAGGCCGGTTGGCTCACAGGTTGGATGATGGAGTGCTTCGAAAAGGGCTGGCTTACTTCTAAAGAGACTATGGGATTCGAGCTCAACTGGGGTGACGTCGAGGGAGTCAAGAAGATGCTTCACATGATCTCCAACCGTGAAGGCTTCGGGGACGTCCTCGCTGAAGGGGTAAAGCGGGCATCGGAGTGGATCGGGGGCCCCGCCGCCAAGGCTGCTATCTACACCATGAAGGGAAACACCCCAAGGGGCCATGATCACAGGACCCGCTGGGCGGAGATGTTTGACACCTCTGTCAGTAGCACAAGCACCATAGAGACAAACACCGGCTCTCACCCCCTGGGCCCGGAGACCCAAGGCCCTGCCAACCCCCTCAAGGTCTCTACAGCCGTCGCGGAGACGAAAGGCCTGATGCAACTGGAGGACTCTGTGGGCACTTGTCGCTTCAATACCCGGATGAACCTCAAGCACCTCTCGGCGGCGGTGGCGGCCGCTACAGGCTGGGACTTCGACGGGGAGGAGGGGATGAGGGCGGGGCGGAGGGTGGTCAACCTGATGAGGGCGTATAACCTCAGGACGGGGTTAGGTAAGGAATACGATCACCCCTCCGCCAGATACGGATCGACACCGGTGGACGGCCCATCGGCTGGAATAAGTATCCTCCCCCATTGGGAGGCGATGCTGAGGAACTATTATGAGCTTATGGGATGGGACCCGGATACGGGGATACCCTCTGCTTTAACTCTGGAATACTTTGGCATAGGCTACGTTAACGAGGATCTGGAGAAGCTCAGGTAGCTGGCAGTCTAACTCTTTAGGTAAAGGCTTTCTGCGGATCTATAATCTTTTCCTCGCTATACCTTTGCGCGTGAGATAACCCAATTGGACAGAAGCCAGTAAGTCAAGTGGCTAGGCGGTGGGCAAGGGCACAATAGCCCCTCGCAGCTGCAGTTACCGCGTCGAGGCTTATGTGTTCGTTAGGTTGGTGAGCCAGTGCAGGATCTCCGGGGCCGAATCCGACAGTAGGGATGCCTAGCTGGCCGGCTGTGGCTATGCCATCGGTGCTGAAGCGCCAGCTTATTATCCCGGGAACTCTTTTCATCCCCTCCTTAATGGCTTCTCGGCTATCCTGAACTATCCAGTGGTCTTCATCGATGATCCATCCCGGGAAGTACTGGTCGGCGCTTGTCGTATACCCTGTGTAACATTTTAACTCATCCCTGAGGAGCTCCACCTGGGCCCCAGGGGCAAGGCTCCGCATTTCATCTAGAACTCCCGCCAGAGTCTCTTGGGGGACGAGCCTTCGATCCACCTCGATCTCGCAGTGGTCGGGGACGATAGGTCCGGCCCCGGGGAAGCATCTAAGGGCGGTGACCGCCATAGTACCTCTGCCGAGGAAATCGTGTGTGGGAAGTTCCATGTTCCCGTCCCTGATCCTGTTTACAATGGGCGTCATGAGGTAGAGAGCGTTGACACCGAGCTCGGGCATGCTGGCGTGGCTGGTGGCCCCCTTGGTGGTGACCCTGAATACACATCTCCCCCTCTGACCAACGCTGAGCTGGAGATCGGTGGGCTCCCCGAGGACACATGCGTCGATTATGAGACCTTTATCCTCGATAATCTTCTTAGTTGCAACTCCCTCGTTGGTCTCTTCATGGACCACTAACGTAAGGAACAGTGTGCCGTCCGTTTCAGGTTCGGCGCATCCATAAATCATAGCTGCAAGAGCCCCCTTCATGTCAACCGTGGCCCTACCATAAAGTATACCGTCCACAACCTCGGCCCCATAGGGGTCGTGACTCCATCCCCCGGGTGCACCAGGTTGGATGTGGTCTAGGTGCCCGTCAAAGAGGATGGTCTTCCCGCTCCCTCCTCCCCGATGGGCAATAATGTTTCCCATCTCGTCCACCGCGACTCCATATCCAAGTTCTGCAAGTTTGTCTGAAACTAAGTCGGCTATTTTTCCCTCCTCTCCTGAGAGGCTAGGGGTCTTGACAAGGTCTTTAAGAAAGGATGTGATCTCCGTCTCCTTATCCTTAATGCCCGAAAGATACTCTCCAAGCTGATCTATGTTTAGTACCTCCTTCATCCAATTAGCTTGCCGAATCGGTTGACTTCCTGTTGCCTGATCCGAGTTGACGAGATGGGTTTTCCGTCCTGGGCCAAGATCATTTTGAACACCACGATGAGAAGAGGCTTCCTTCCTCTCTCAACCCTGCGCCTGTTGATCTCCAAGGCTCCGGCCTCAGTCTCCTTGCTCACTACTATCCCCTCCATCTCCTCGCTCTCAATGGTCGGCCCGAAGGGATTGTCAAGGGGAAAGATCTCTGTCCTTTTCTCGAGCCCCCTCTCAGAAAGGAACCTGATGAGATGCTTTTTGCGTTTAGCATAGCAATCAAGTTTGTGGGCTTTGTGGAGATTCGCTGCGAAATCGTCGGTGGTGAGGCCAATTACAACCCGGTCCCCGATCTTGAAGGCCTCTTCCAATAGCATGGAGTGCCCTTTATGGAAGACATCGAAGGTCCCCCCCACGACTACGAGGTTGAGTCGCTTATCCATCAGGCTATATCGCTCTCACAGTAGTAGCTCTCTAAGCATCTAATTGGGTTGATCAATTGGCTTTAACAGGATAAATAATCCAAGAATTATATAAAATACCCTGAAAAGTGAAATTACCACGTTCACGAAAGAGTGCGTACTCATTTGGTGTTATTGCGCATTTAGACCATGTTCTCCGAGATGAATCGTCTGATCCTTTTAAGCCCTTCAAGGATGTTCTCTTCTGATGTAGCGAATGAGAACCTGATGTGCTCTCCCTCTCCAGGGTTCTTGTGTCCGAAGTGTATATCGGAGAGAACCGCCACACCGGCCTCATCGAGTAGAAGCTTTCTGAACTCTTCCGAGTCGGGAACTCCGACTAAGTTGCAAGCTTCTGTGACGTTTGGCCACGCATAGAATGCTCCTCCGGGCATAAGACAGTTGACTCCTGGGATCCTGTTGAGGCCTTCAACGATGATGTCCCGCCGTTTAGTGTAGCTTTCCATCATCTCATAGGATTCCTCCTGGGGTCCAGTCAGCGCAGCTAGCGCAGCGTATTGGTTGGGATGGCCGGCGCAGGAGTCAGTGTTTGTAATCCACTTCGACAGGTGGGGTGCAAGCTTTTCATTGGAGGCATAGCCGATTCTCCATCCGGTCATGGCGTAGGTTTTTGAGACTCCGTCAACAATGATGGTTCTCTCCTGCATTCCAGGGATTGAGGCGATGCTGGTAAACTTGTCTTTCGGGGCCATGCGGCTGTAAGGCTCATCTGAAAAGACCCAGAGATCGTCGAACCTTTGTACAACCTCAGATATTTCCTCTAGGATTTTCCGGCTCAGGACTCCTCCCGTTGGATTATGTGGAGAGTTTAAAATAAGGAGCCTTGTTTTCTGGTTGATCTTGTCTTCCATATAGCCAATATCAAAGGCATAGCCCTTTTTCTCAAGAAGGGGTAAAGTGACTGGGACTGCTCCGTATTCTTTTATTAGCGACTCATATATAGGGAACCCAGGGTTGGGGTAAAGAACCTCGTCTCCCTTTCCGTGATCCGTGGTCGATAGTATTGAATATCCAATGAAAGGCTTTGCACCATTAGCGATAACCACTGATTCAGGGCTAACTTTCAAGTTCCTAGTCTCTGATAGATAGGTGGCCGCCGCTTGCCTAAGCTCCGGGATACCCGCTGATGCCGTGTATCCGGTCTTCCCATTTTTAAGTGCCTCAATGGTGGCCTGTTTGATGTATTCCGGGGTGTCAAAGTCTGGCTGACCTATACAAAAGTTGACGATATCCTTACCCTTGCCCAGTAGCTCATTTACCTCCTTGAGGACAACGAACGCGTTCTCCGTCCCCAAATTAAGGGTTCTTGCCGAGATTTCTACCATATGAATTCGCCCAACAGCTACCTATTATGATGAGCGTTTTATAGTTCTATTTACCAGGATCCTACACCTTTCCAAAACTGGCTCCACACACAAGTGTTGGATCTAAAATCAAATATACCTTGCGCGATGAACTGGAAAACTCCCTGAAGTCATCTGAAAACCGGAAAAACGTACTTGTATGAGAAATCAAAGGCAAAAAATAGGACGAAACGGTTAAATAACGACCTCAACTCGATCACTCCAAACAAGGAGAACCCTAATTGGATTCACAGGAGAAATCAAGCCGAATATCAGGATTCTACAAACTCCCAATCAAAAAGAGGCTTTCTATCATCGCTGAAAAAGCCGAGTTAACCCCCGATGAAATAGATCTCCTGACCTCCGGTGGAGGCCTCACTATGGACGTCGCAGATCGAATGATCGAGAATGTCATTGGGTCAATATCCTACCCTATGGGTTTAGCAGTTAACTTTCGCATTGCTGGGATCGACCGCCTCATTCCCATGGTTGGTGAGGAGCCATCCGTTGTGGCTGCTGCCAGCAATGTGGCCAGACTGATGCGAAAGGGAGAAGGCATAGAAATTTCGAAAACCGATCCCGTTATGATCGGTCAGATCCAGATTCTTGAACTCCCCGATATGGATGCCGCTATTAAAAAGCTCGAAGACAGCAAGGATCAGCTCCTCGAACTCGCCAACCAGCAGGACCCCATCCTAGTGAAATTCGGCGGAGGCGCTAGAGACATCCAGCTCAGAACCCTTGAGACTAGAGCAGGACAGATGCTCATTGTCCACCTTCTGGTGGACTGCAGGGATGCCATGGGGGCCAACGCTGTGAATACCATGTGCGAGAAGCTAGCCCCTGTGATAAGCGACATTACTGGCGGAAGAACCCTCCTCAGGATCATTAGCAATCTCGCGGACCACCGCCTCATTAAAGCCACGGGAACCGTCAATAAAAATGACCTCGGAGGTGAGAAAGTCGTAGATGACATCGTCGCAGCCTGGGCATTTGCCGACGCAGACCCATATAGGGCAGCAACCCACAACAAGGGTATCATGAACGGCACCATCGCAGTCGCTCTCGCCGTAGCCCAGGACCATAGGGCAATAGAGGCAGGCGCCCACGCTTACGCCGCCCAGACAGGTAGGTACAGGGCACTCAGTAAATGGTCGAAGAACGAGAACGGCGACCTCATAGGAGAGCTCGAGATGCCAATGGCTGTAGGCATAATTGGCGGTGCTACTAGGACTCACCCGGTCGCCCGTCTCGCCCTTAAGATAATGGGGGTATCAAGAGCGTTGGAGCTCGGGGAGATCATGGTCGCTGTAGGTCTCGCTCAGAACTTGGGCGCCCTCAGGGCCCTGGTCCAAGAGGGCATCCAGCACGGCCACATGCGCTTACACGCCCGAAACCTCGTCGTTATGGCTGGAGCGGACGATGATAACATCACCAGAGCCGTAGAGGCGCTCATTGGCACTGGCGAGATCCGGTTTGACAAGGCCAAAGAGATAGTCGAAAAACTCAAAACCTGACACAGGAGGATATCAAAACGACAATTTATATCGACGACGCAGGTTACGGAGACCTCCTCCATGGTGCAGTCATCGGAGCTTATCGTCCCGAGACCGATGAATTCGTCTACGATATGGTCCACGTTAAATTCTTCCAAGCCCCTAGATTCACAAAGAAAGGCTATCAGAGAGAAGCCGGCAAGATTTCTGTGAAGCTCGTCCAGCGCCTAAAACCCGTGAAAAAGGAGACCATCGAGATCTGCAGGGGGGATATCAACGATAAAGGCGCGGAGTCCCTTGCCTTGAAATACGGGGAAGAACTCGTTAAGCGAGTGAAGGTAGAGGGGAGAGCCCAAGACCTTGTGGAGAATGCTTACCTTGATGAGATCAGGAACTTGGGCTATGAACCTATACCCGAAAGGATGGAGAAATGGGGCAAAAGCTTCTGGCATATGTTTAGGTGGGTAAGCAAGAACCGGAAGATGTTAAAGTATACAAAATCCGGTTGGCCGCGCCTCCAGCGTTACAAGTTGTTCCAGACGAAAAAGAAATAATACCTTTTTATGGAGATATACTGAGAGTGTACCTGTAGACATGAAACCTTGGCTCCTTAATATCCTAGCTTGCCCCATTGATAAGCACCATCCCTTAGAAGCCCACTTCTTTACATGGGAGATGTCTGACGAGGAGATCAAGAACAACGCGGAAAATGTTGGAGGTTCCTCCCCTGAACAGGAGAAAAACTATAAACAGTTAGCAAAGCAGCTTATGGACGGAACCATCAGCCCTCCTGCGATGAAGAACATCACGGACTCATCTAAATCTCAGATCACAAGAGGCTTGCTCACCAGTGCACTTGAGGCTCTCACCAACATCGAGGTAACAGGTGGCAAGGGCGAAAATGAGCTCTTTTACGGGTACTCCCAGAATATAGATGCACTCAATAGATTCATGCATCTCTTGGAGGTTGGCACAGGGCTTCTCATCTGTCCCAAGTGCGGGAGATGGTACCCCATCGGGAGTGCCGTGGAGACCATTCCGGAGATGCTTCCCGATAACCTCAGGGAGAGAAACCGGGACCTGGAATGGATGGAAAAATGGAGCCACCTCATACCCTCAAAAGTGCTTGAGGAAGGGATCCCCTACAACCTTAAACAAAAGAAAAATACCTCTAATTACAACGAATTTCTATGAAAAGTTAGCGGGCTTGAGGTCAAGAAGTAATAAATGCCCCGATCTGAACGATGTGAATTTATCGAATAATTTGAAATTACTTGTTATACTATCAAAAGTGAAAACATGAAGGAAAAGACAGTCTTTTGTTCACCAAAAACGCGATGAATTGCACCTGTCTCAATAATGTTAAGATCTTCTGCTTGGACCCTTCGGAGCAAGCATAATTCTCCCAAAAGAAAAATGTGCTGATATCACAAGAAAGCTCCTAGAGACCTAACGTAAAGCAGTGATCCTATCTAGGAGGTTCAATTCGTTCTCCGGACCAGCGCTTAGAGGTTCTTTTTCTTCTCATCGTCTATCCAAACTATAATGGATTCCGCATCAGAGCCAGAGATAAGCCCTTTAAGATCGCCCTCGAGATCGTTTGGGGCGATCACTGCTATCCACCCCGCCCCATATGGATCGTCATTAATAATCGATGGAGACTTTAGAACCTCCTGATTTATCTCCAGGATCTCCCCGCCTACGGGAGACTTTAGGGGCCCCACCCACTTTCCGCTCTCCACGGTTCCTAAAGTCTTTCCAGCCTTTACTGACCGCCCAACCTTCCGTGTGTTCAGGTTAACCAGCTTTCCAGCCTGCTCCATAGCCCAAGAGTTATAGCCCAGACGGACGTTCTCACCTTCGACCTTCACCCACATGTGATCCCTGTGAAAATACAGGTCATCTGGAAATTCTTTGCCTTCAATAATTACCATGGCTTTTCACCAATACAAGTATCAAAACGCATTTACGTTTTATTACTATTACGATTGCCCTCGTTTACATAGATAGTAGGTGTGCATCTTATCATTATTAGTTGAGAGAAGGGCGACCTCACTCTCTGCGTCATAAAAGGATTTATAAATCAGGGACATCGGGTTTTTCTGATATGTTCCAACGACTTTTGCTCGATGAAAATAAATTACTGCTTGGGATGAAACATGACTGAAAGCGAATTATCTCGGAATCTGGCGGACATTGTAGGTGAAAACTTTGTCACGGATAAGCTATATGAGCGAAAGCTATACGATCACGATATCGCACCCCTACCCACTGAAGTATCCTTCCTCTTCAAAACTGTGCCTGATGCAGTCGTCAAACCGAGGACAATCAAGGAGGTCGCTGAGGTCGTCAAATACGCGTATTCAAAAGATATCCCATTGGTCCCTCGGGGGGCTTCCTCATGGGGGTTTGGGGGCACGATACCCACCCAAGGAGGCATCGTTATGGAGCTTACCCAGATTAACCAGATCATCTCATTAGATATAGGTGGCTTCACGGTAACTGTCGGGGCTGGTCACCGATGGAAAATGCTCCTGGACTATCTCGAGGATCGAGGATTCACCCTTGGCGCATATCCTAGTAGCGCTCCCTCTTCCACCGTGGGGGGGTGGATCGTAACAGGGGGCAGGGGTATAGGTTCTTTGAAATATGGCCCCCTGAAGGAGAACGTTCAGAGTCTAAAGTTAGTAACCCCTAAAGGGGAAATTCTAATTCTATCAAAGGAGAACGATCAAGCATTATTCAAATCGATTTTTGGCTCAGAGGGAACGCTTGGTATAGTTGTTGAGGCTACAATCAGGATAATTCCTAAGCCCGAGGTGGTCTCGTCTCAGATTGCTGTCTTCGATACAATCATCGCTATGGTTGATGCAATTACAGATGTGGTGGGTCATCCTAGAAAACCTTTCTTTGTCGAAATTCTTGACGATG
Organism: Candidatus Bathyarchaeota archaeon; assembly: GCA_002726865.1. Next base: position 13,837 of record PBSW01000070.1, on the reverse strand, counting down.
ACTACCTAGATCTTGAGAGATCGATAGGGGAGCACGTGCCGGACGCCAAAATGGTGGCGATGTTTGTCTTTGAGGGCAAAGCCTTGGATGTTCAGGTAGATATTGAGGCTCTCGTGCGGACAATATCTGATAGAGGGGGTTCAATGTTGCCGCCAGAGGTTGCCTCTGTTAGGTGGGAGGACCGTTTCTACCCCATGAAGATTAGGAAAGCGGGGCCAACGCTACTTGCTGGGGAGATTACCCACCCGCTGTCGAGTCTTGTTTATGTTATTGATGAAATCCAAAGCATCAAGGAGAAGCACGACCTAAAGCTGGGGATTAAATGTCTCATGGTGGATGAGGCGACGGTGCTTTCTATGCCTATGTATCTTACAGATGAACGGAAGCGGTGGAAATTCATGTCTATTCTACCTGTTGTAAACGAGATAACATTGATTGGATTGAAAGCTGGCGGGAGGCCGTACGGATTCGGAATATGGAACACTTTTTACTTCAGAGACGTTCACGGGGAGGAAAAAGTTCGGGAGATGAAGGAGTTGAAGAGGACCCTTGATCCACGGGACATAATGAACCCGGGGAAGATGTATCAGATCAAGACAAGGTACGGGATCCCTCTATGGGGAACTTTGTACAGAGTCATGACGTTCTTCCTTAGGGCAATGAGGTATTTCTGAGGTACTCTAAGATGAAGATGGCTGAGATCAAGACCCATGACCTCGAGGAGGATCTCTATTCCTGTGTCCAGTGCGGCTATTGTCAGGACGTCTGCCCTATCTACAACGAGATCCCCTGGGAATCGGCGTCCCCTAGAGGAAAGCTTTACTGGATCAAGAGCATCCTCACGACTGGGTTTATGAGGCCTAGTATCCAGCTCGACGAGGATCTAGTAGACCGGCTCTTCCAGTGCACCTTATGCGGTCGGTGTCATGAGGTCTGCCAGACTTCCCTTGATACCATGGGGATCTGGAAGTCTGCAAGAGCCGAGGTGTTCAAGTCCGGTATGAGACCAAAGAACTTGGAGTCAATAGCGGGGAACCTTGAGGAGTCCATGAACCCGTATGGGCTGGACGCTGATATGCGTCTAGACTGGGCAGATTACACGGATTTGGAGGAGGTGCCAGAGAAGGACGAGGCGGCGATCGCCTTCTTCGTGGGGTGCACCACCGCGTTCAAGGGGGCCAACCATGGGATAGGTTACTCGATAGCCACGCTGCTAACTCACATAGGGGAGGACTGGACGCTCCTCGGGGAGGATGAATGGTGCTGCGGGGGCCCACTAATCATGTCCGGGGACGAGGAGGGGGCCAAGGTCTTTGTAGAGCATAACATCGCGGAGCTAGGGCGGAGAGCCGTGAAGACACTTATCACAGGCTGCCCGGCCTGCTTCAGGATGTGGAAGATCGAGATTCCTGAGCTCCTTGGAAAAGATCTGGGCTTTGAGGTGTTACATAGCCTCGAGTTCTTCAATCAACGGGTCGAGGAAGGCAAGCTCGTGCTCCCAGATTCTGATGATGTGTTGACCTACCATGATCCATGTGAGCTCTCAAGACTCTGTGGAGTAGTGGATGAGCCGAGGAAGTTATTAGGAGGTCTCTCTAGCGGGTTCGTAGAGATGCCGGAGAACGGTGTTGATGTCATGTGCTGCGGCGGAGGGGGCCTACTCCAGGCGTCCGATAACATGCTCAGGCTGTCGATTGCGAAGCGGAGGATCGAACAAGCAAAGTCGGTAGGGGCCGGACTTATCACCTCTGCGTGTCCGGCATGTAACTTAACTCTCAAGGACGGCGTTGGGGAACTGGAGGAGAATATCGAGGTGCTCGACCTAGTGGAGTATATGGTCAAAAAGTTGGGCCTTGACTGAGTTTTGTCGTTGTTTGGCCTGATTTTGATCGATGTAGCCCCGGAGGTATCCCTGAAAGCTTTAAATTGGGAACTGTATAATGGGTTCGTCGGTTGGGTCCGTAGCTCAGCAAGGTAGAGCGGTGGCCTCTTAAGCCATTGGCCGAGGGTTCGAATCCCTCCGGACCCGCTAATCCTTAAGTTTCTTTCTCGCGTGCAAAAGAATATTAAAATCGTTGAATGTTTTCAACTGATCATATACAATGATTACACCTTGGTCAAGATGTTCTGAAATAATGAAGAATTTTTGTTGATGAGTTTATGCAATCTTTTGTTATACGCATTTTTTAAAGGCCAATATAAACTGACGCCCACTCTTCTGTTAGAGTATATTTATTTAATTCTAGCTATTTTTCCTTTCGTTTAGATTTCTATTTTAGTTTGGAGATTAACCAAATACAATTCATGTTTATATATGAACGGTTAGTTCAGTTGCCCTTTTTATCATCCTAAGTCATTAAGTGTTTCTTCTCTTATTCAAACTCTATTAAAACTAATCGTGCACAATCACCAATGTTTCCTAGACAAACTCCTCGCGCATACAGCATTTCATCAAAGGGATATCATGGATAATATTCTTTTCCTCTAACCTTTATTTCATTGAACAATCTATTGAAAACTTTGAAATACTTAGACCACTTTTCACCTTCTCACGCATGCCAAAGTTTATAGGGGATATGTAGATGCAGAAAGCGGATGTAAGCGTTATTGCAGTGGCAAGCTCTCACGGGATCATGCACGCTTACTTGGTGCTTCTTCCAGCTTTAATCCCCTTATTGAAAGGGGATATGGGAAACTACTGGACTTTAGGTCTTCTGACATCTCTCGTCTTTCTCTTCTACGGTTGGGGGTCGTTCCCTGTTGGATTCCTAGCAGATCGCGTATCTAAAAAACTCCTGATCTCGACCTCAATGGCGATGTGTGGAATCTCTGCTGTAATTGTGAGTCTCTCTCATTCTCTCCCAATTACAGCTCTCGCGTTTATACTATTAGGGATAGGCGCCAGTCTCTACCATCCCCCGGGATATGCCTCGATGGCTTTGTTATCTCATAGAATACGGGGCCGCTACATGGGAATCCAGGGGCTCGGAGGAGATCTAGGAATGGCGATTTCATTTCTTACAACTACGGCAATTGGATCTTTTTTTGGATGGCGGAATGCCTTCCTGGCCTGGGGGTTGCTGGGTATCCTTATGGCAGTTGTGGATATGCAGACCATCATCGACGAGACAATTCAAACAGGTCCCTCTGTTTTCCGCCTGAACTATCTGGATACCTTGAGGAGAATGTTCACTACAGATCACCTAAGGAACCTGCTTCTGGTCTCGATCATCGTGGTCTGCAGCGGGGCCCTCTGGAACGGGGTCTCAGCGTTCATGCTCGCTTACATCAATGAGGTGAAAGGGGTCAGCATTCTCATCGCAGGGGGCCTCTCCACATTCAAATACACAATTGGGGCATTTGGAAATGTACTCGGGGGAGAACTATCGGACCGGCTAGGTCGTCGCAAAATCCTCCTCTTCGGCTTCGGGCTTTTCACAGTCTCTCTTCTAGCCCTCACAATATCCCCTGGAAACCTCATTCTGATGTTCCTGATGGTTGGTATTCTAGGGTTTAGCTTTTTTATCACTCAGTCACCAATGAACGCCCTGATAGGGGACGTGAGCCACAGGGACACCGTTGGGGTCACCTATGGCGTCAACTTCTCTATCAAATATGGTATAGGTAGCTTCGCTCCGGTATTAGCTGGATATCTCGCAGCCAAATACACCATGGACTATGTTTTTTACTTTTTCGCGGTTATCTCGATGGTGGCCTTCGGCGTCTCCTTCATGGTCAGGACCAATGGAAAGTAGACCGTAGTCTTCGCTATCTGAGTTTATTCTTTAAAGGAGTTATGAGAGATAGATGTGGAACATCATGAGCGAGAGATATATTGAGAAGCGCCTCTCGTCGATAAAGGCACGATCACACTCCAGAGTTCTCTCCATAGCGAAGGGGATGGACGGGGTGATTAATCTGAGCGGTGGAGACCCTGACTTCGACACACCTGGTCATATCACGGAAGCCCTTAAGGAAGCTATTGCGGGGGGCAAAACCCATTACCCTCCCACTCACGGACTTCCCTCTTTGCGTGGTGCCATCGCCGAATATCACGGTAAACACGCAGTAGACTGGGAAGCGGGGGAGGTCACTATAACTGCTGGGAGCGGTGTATCCCTCTTTGCATCTACGATGGGCACTGTGAATCCCGGGGAGGAGGTTATCCTTTTGGAGCCCTATTATATGAGATACTCAAATCTTGTTGAGTACATCGGAGCCAGAGAAGTGGGCGTCCCCTTGAATGAGACCAATGGTTACCGCCTCGACCTTGAGGCTTTAAAGGAGAATTTATCTGGAAAGACGAAATTGATCATCCTGTGTAACCCCAATAACCCTTCTGGGACTGTCTTTACAAAGGAGGAGATGAAAGGGATAGCCGACGTGGCAATAGACGAGGACCTCCTCGTCCTTAGCGATGAGGTCTACTGTGAATTCCTATGGGACGGGAGAGAACATACTACCATTGCCTCCTTACCGGGGATGAGAGAGAGGACCATTATCAGCAGCAGTTTTTCTAAGACCTTCGCTATGACAGGGTGGCGCCTAGGATATTTTATAGCCGAAAAGAGCCTAACCTCAAATATCCGGAAAATTCCCCTGGGTTACAGGACTAACATCTTCGTTCAGATAGCGGGAGTCGCAGCCATGCGGGGTCCATGGGAACCCGTGAACGCAATGGCGGAGGAGTACGACAGGAGACGCAAATACATGGTGCCCCGCCTCTCCGCGATCGAGGGCATCAACTGCCACAACTCAGAAGGGTCGTACTTCTTATTTCCCAACATTGAGGATCTAGGCATCGGCTCGGAGGAGTTCTGCGAATCGCTTCTGAGGGAGAAGAAAATATTGGCTCGACCGGGAACCACCTTTGGGAACACAGGAGAGGGTCACATAAGGATCTCTCTCACAAAATCCATTGAGGATCTCGATGAGATTGCCCAGTCAATTGAGGATCATGTAAGAATGACTATTGATTGATCGATTCTTATTCCCTTCATCATTTTACACCAAAAAGAGATAATAACCAAGAGTACATCTCCACATTAACCGGGGAAACTTATGCCGATATTTAGCGCAGAACAGCTTAGGACCATTGGGACATCCATCTTCTTAAGACTAGGCGTTCCAGTGGAAGACGCCGAGCTTGTCTCGGAACTCCTTATTGATGCAAATCTAACGGGATTTGACAGCCATGGGATGATCCGGCTTCCCATATATTCTCGAGGAATCAAGATGGGAGCCGTGAAGCCTGGGGCAGAAATCAGGTTGGTAGAGGAAACTCCAACTTCTGCGGTAATCGACGGGGGATGGAACCTTGGCCAGGTAGTGGCCACGTACGCTATGGGAGTCTGTATCGAAAAGGCGAGAAACGGCGTCATAGGCCTCGTCACTGTGAGGAACAGTATGCATGTGGGCCGATGCAACACCTATGCTGAGATGGCAATGCGCGAGGGCATGCTGGGGATGATGTCGGTGAACTCTGCGAGTTATGTTGCCCCCTTCGGGGGCAAGTCTAAACAATTGGGGACTAATCCGCTTTGCTTCGCGATTCCAACCGGGAAGGAGCCTCCAATGGTTCTGGATATGGCCACCTCGGTCTGGGCACGGGGGAAAATTATGGTTGCCATGGCTCGGGGGGAGGAGCTCCCCGAGGGGATTTTTATGGACCCTAATGGGAAACCTACCACTAATCCCGACTGGTACACTCAAGGCGGAGTCCTGAGGACCCTGGGAGCCATCGCCGGTTACAAGGGATTCGGTCTCTCCCTTCTCGTGGAGATCCTTACTGGAATACTCACTGAGGCCGGAACATCCAACAGTGACGAGTACCGGTCTAGGCCCTTCTACGGTGGCAACGGGATATTCATGATGGCCATTGACATCGGAAAGATGACGGACCTTGGTAGGTTCAAGTCAAAGGTTGATGATCTCCTCCGAAAGGTGCGTGAGTCCCCAATAGCCCCTGAATTTGAGGAGATTCTTATCCCCGGAGATCCAGAGCGGAGGTGCAAGGAGAGGCGGTTACGGGAAGGCATCTACATCGAAGACAAGACATGGAGGGACATCGTGGCCTTGGCTGAAGAACTGGGGGTCCCCATCCCAGATCCAAAAAGTTAAACAACATCGCTTGTCAGATCGTTTCAAAGTGAGTTGAGCGTTGGGGTTATCTTTGATCCTTTTTACTTTATGAATTCGCGGCCATATTTTCTTATGTTACTTATAAACCCTCAACTAACTGGTCTTAATTTGTTCATTCAACGAAAAAGGAGGAGTTCGCACGCGAAAGGTTAAGAAAATGGAGTCGTCGCGCTCGCATCGTAGTTTGGTTGGCGGGTCTTTTATGATATAGCACCATGATTTATCTGAGTTGAAGCTTTCCTCCGAGTATAATCTCGCTGTGCTGCATCCGATTTCATCTAACAAACTCGAACTCCCTGCTCAGTGGAGTGATCCCTCTTATTTTCTTCAAGAGCATTTTCTCCCCCATCCTGTTACTCACAAGGAGTGGCTCCTCTGCCCTGTACAGCTTCTCTGCGTTGGCCAGCTTTCGTTCGCTGTTTCCGTAGATCCGAAGGAGGGGGTCCCCCATGGAGACCTGGTCGCCGGTCTTTACATGTAAGAGAATTCCAGCATATTTATCCCCAGGGGCCCCCGCTTCCCTCGCAATGCGGGCAATAGCCCGGTTATTGATCCCAAGGACTCTGCCATCTAGTTCCGCCTCAATATCCACCCAATTGTTGGGTATTTCGAGATCTATAGGATTAACATTAGGGTCTCCCCCTTGAGCATCTATAATCTCTCTCATCTTCTCCAAGGCCTTTCCGGAGTCAAGAATTTCCTTGGCAAGACCCTGACCGTTGCTCTCCCCCACCATCTCAAAGAGCACGCCAGCTATGCCTAGAGCCTTGTTTACGAGATCCGGAGGGCCCATCCCCATGAGAGCCTCCAAAGCCTCCTTTGCTTCCAAAATGGGTCCTACAGCTCTACCAATAGGCTGCCCTCCTTCACTAATAAAACACTCAATATCCATGTCAAGGCGGCTTCCGAGTTCCTTAAACTTGATGGCAAGTTGCTCAGCCTGGTTAATAGTTGCGATCTTGGTTCCTATCCCGCTGGGGATATCTACTACTATGTGGGTGGAACCCATGGCTTTCTTTTTACTGATAATGCTGGGGAGGAGGAGTGGATCAATGGAGAGCGGGTACTCAACCCTGATGAATAGATCGTCAGCTGGGGCCAGATCTATGGCTCCCCCCCAGACTATGCATGCACCGAGATCGTCAACTATCTTGGAGATCTTCTCTATCTTTAGGTTGACGGGGGCGAGGGTCTCCATTCTATCTGCTGTCCCCGCGGGGGAGGTGATAGCTCTTGAACTGGATTTGGGTATGATGTATCCCGCCGCAGCGACAATAGGGACAACAAGGAGGGTGGTTTTGTCCCCAGGGACCCCCCCGATACTATGCTTGTCAAGAATAGGACCCTTACCAAAGCTTATCGTCTTCCCAGTCTGGATCATTGCCCTTGACAGGGCTTCGACCTCCTCCATGTTGGTGCCGTGAATTTCCAAGGCTGTGACGAAGGCCGCAAGTTCGATGCTGCTCAAGTGGTGCTCCACGACATCCTCTACGATCTTGTGCATCTTCCATGGGGTGAGCCTCTCTCCTGAGATCTTCTCCCTGATGAAACCAAGGGACTCAGGTCTCGCAGCAGGTCTAACACTAACGGTGTCACCATTTTCAAGGTCAAGCCGTTCCATCACCTCCCTGTAGACGCCAATAACACCTTCAGGGAAGTCAAAGGCAATATTCAAAATAGTCGATACTTCGGAGCAGTTGATATTAACAAACAGCCGATCGTCTGAGAGTACCCCTAGTCTTTCAGCCTCGCTTTTCGAGAGAACTACAATGAGATTACCCCCTGCCTCAATCTCCAAGTTCAAAACCTTGAGTTCCAGATGTCATCCTCCAAAAGCGTTTAACTATAATGAATGCGATGAATAAAAAAGCATCAGAGAACTTAGGAGAGAATATTTAATGAGATATATCGATTTCGTGGATCTTGATTATGAGCCTTCCGAGAAGGATCTCATCTGCGGTTTTCACCTTGAAACCGCGGGCCCTCCTCTCAACATCGTTGCAGGGGGAGTCGCCGCCGAGAGTTCCATAGGTACCTGGACAGAACTCACCACCGTCAAGCCTTATATGGCGGGACTACAAGCCACGACTTTTGAGATCAAAGAAAACGAGATCAGCGTAGCGTATCCCCATGAGCTTTTCGAGCCAGGGAATATGCCTAATATCCTGAGCAGCGTCTCGGGCAATGTTTTCGGTCTTGAAGACATCAAGAGCCTCAGGCTCAACGAAATCAAGTTCCCAGCGGGACTCATGGAGGGATTTAAGGGCCCAAAATACGGTATAGACGGCATCCGGAAGCTTCTTGGAATAAACGAGCGCCCCCTAGTCGGAACCATCATTAAGCCGAAACTTGGCCTCAGGACTGAGGACCATGCTAAGATAGCCTACGAAGCATGGAGGGGTGGCTGTGACATCGTAAAAGACGATGAGAATCTGAGCGGCCAAGCCTTTAATCCTTTCGAAGATCGTCTCCGAGAAACCTTGGAGGCGAGGGACAGGGCTGAGGAAGAAACGGGAGAGACGAAAGTTTACATGGTAAACGTGACGGCTGAAACTGATGAGATGATCCGCCGAGCCGGGCTCATAGAGGACCAGGGGGGTAGATACATGATGGTTGACATCCTCACCTGCGGATGGTCTGCACTTCAGACCCTCCGAGACCGGGACTTTGACCTCGTGATCCATGCCCATCGTGCTGGTCATGCAGCTTTCACCCGTTCTCACTCTCACGGGATAAATATGAGGGTCATCGCTAAGGTTGCCCGAATTATTGGCGTAGACCAGCTTCATATTGGGACTGCAGTGGGAAAGATGGCGGAGACGGCCACCGAGGTCAAGGGAAATATGATGACTCTCCTCGAGCCCCTCCACGGCATGAAGGATGTCTTTCCAGTCGCCTCCGGTGGCCTATACCCAGGACTTATCCCAGCCCTGATGAAGATTTTCGGTAAGAACTTTATTATCCAGGCTGGTGGAGGAATCCACGGTCACCCGGATGGATCTATTTCTGGGGCCCGGGCCATGAGGCAAGCAGTGGACGCTGTGATGGCTGAAAGGAGCCTTGAGGATTATGCTGATGACCACGTAGAACTTGAGACGGCTTTGGATACTTGGTCAGGGTCCTGAGGCCCCGAGAATCCAGGGATAACGCCTCCGTACGGCCTCAACGACTGCGTGAGGGGGAAGGACTCCCTCTTCGCAGATGATCCCGTGGATATATTCCCGCCGTGTAACGTCGAAAGCGGGGTTCCTGATCTTGAGCCTTTTCGGACGATCGATCCATACCTCGTCGGGGGATCTCTCCTCAATGATCTCGAAATTCCCGTGGATAGTTTTTGGATCAAACTTGAATAGCTCAGTGGCGACGTAGAAGGGAGTACGGGCCTCCTTGGACGCGAGAGCGATCAAACTCGTTCCAATCTTGTTTATGACATTTCCCTCAGACGTGATCGCATCTGATCCGACTAGGACGAAGTCAACTCTATTCAGGAACGTCCTAACTGCGGAATCCACAAGCATCGTTACATTCACTCCCGCATTCATCATCTCCTTTGCTGTAATCCTTCCCTGGTACCGGGGCCGAGTCTCCGTTAGAAAGAGCTCGAAATCTGCACCGTTTGCCTTGGCCGTTTTAAGGATCTCGCACACGGCTGAGGAGTGGCAATGGGTCAGGATCCGAGACCCATTGGTAATCCGTTTTGTCCCCACTTCTGTTATCTTTCGCCTAGCACTCTTGAAAGCTTCTACGAATTCGTCTGAGACTCTCTGTACGAGGCCGGAAAACCCTGAAGGAGTCCAGTCTTTTCGCTGGAGAATCCACTCAACATAGCTGACCGCGTTTCTCATAAATGGCTCCGTCTCTCGAGACGCGAAAAGGATGGTTTTAGCTTGGGAGACTTCAACCAGAACATTGTCACGTTCAGTGTCTTCCAGTGATATTAAGTGGTCAACAATGGCTTTCAGTGCCGTGAAGGCGACATTTGTAGCTCCTTGGACCTCCATACGTTTGATTCTCCCGGCCGCTTCCCGAATATCTTCCATGATGCTCTCACGTTATGTTAATTTGTGCTCTTAATTCGTTTCCTATAATTTTAAAAATAAGGCTGTTACTAAATAGAAGAAAATTCTCGTGCGCTAGGAAAAAACTTGGTTTGATCTAGTGACTTTAATGAACAAGTATCTCATATAATCGGTTAAACGTAAAACGCTTTCTTTTTTTTGGAGTTAAGGGGCCATTTCATAAAGCATAACAACTTTTATCTTTTTAGGGGTTTTTCCAGTTTTCTTCTCATGAAAAATGTGAGTCTTAAAATATTCTTGGAGATAGAGACTTTATAGTTATTTTGTTGAGGCCTTGAGAGAATGGGCAACAATATGGATTCTGAACGCATAAATAATAGACATGAGCCTTGAGATTATATTAGAGCAAACCAAATATGAAAGGAAATACATGATATTTGAACTAGTCAATTAGAATCAAAATCAGTTTAGAGGAAATAACTTGAATTGGATAATTGAAGCAAAGAAAAGAGCAGCATCCAGGGCTGTAGATCAGATTGAAAGCGGAATGGTTCTTGGAATTGGAAGCGGCACCACAACCGCTGAAGCAATCAAGATCATAGGGCAGAAATTGAAGAATGGATATCTATCGGATATTATAGGCGTGCCCACCAGCTATCATTCCATTCAAGAAGCCGTAAAATCCGGAATACCTTTGACAACACTCGACGAACATCCTCAACTAGACTTAGGTATCGATGGCGCTGACCAGATCGACTCAAATTTAAATGCGATAAAAGGCCACGGAGGGGCCATGCTCAGAGAAAAAATCGTCGCATCGTGCTGCAATAGATATATCCTGATTGTTGACGAAACTAAACAAGCAAACACATTGGGCACAAGTCAAGAAGTATATTTGGAGGTACATCCATTTTCCATAAAACCTGTACTCAACAAGATCATCAAGATGGGGGCCAAGGCGAGAGTAAGACAGGCTGCCCACAAATTTGGACCGGTCGTAACCGATAATGGGAATAATTTAATAGATGCTCTTTTTGGACCAATCGATGATCCCCGTAAACTAAACGGTCAACTCCATTCGGTGCAGGGTTTAATTGAGACGGGACTTTTCATTGGTTATGCGGACACTGCGTTTATAGGTACAGAGTTCGATGTTCACGAAATAAAGACCAAATTTTAGTGTCAATTTCAATCCTGATTTATCTTGATCCAACGACAATCATAGCGCGCGCGAATTCTTAACTAAGACACTTGACAATGTAATCTAAGACTTTTTGTGAAGTTTTTCCGGGGCTGTCTACATTATCTAAGATAAAATCTGCCTCTTGATTGTCTTGATGATCTTGAGCACGAACAACTCTGGTGAGTACCTCTTTATAGGACTCGCGCCCCCGCTCAATGATCCTATCAGCTGTTACCCCTAGGGGTACACGGAGGAAAATTACCCTTGCTCCAGGGAACTTTTCTCTTGCAGTTTGAATTACCTTTCTAGACACGTTCAATAGAACTGGATGACCTGCTTTGAGCCAATCCTGCACTTCGTGACGTATTCCGTAAAAATGATCGTATGATTCCCAATCTAATATGAACCCACCAGTCTCCCTTAAATATTGAAATGTCTCTTTGCTCACTGACTCGAATTTCTCACTATCAGATCTTTGTCTCGTGATAACTCTCTTTGGGACTTTTAATTTCTTGTAACCGGCAGGGAACCTCTTTTGAACCTCCTCTATTATTGTGTCTTTTCCTGCACCAGAATTACCTATAATCAAAAAACATTTACTCACTATTGGGCCCCTGGGTGTTCCATAAATTCTCCCTGAAAACTGTATATAAATACGTGCTCGCGCGCGAGAATCAACATGGGTTAAAATGGGATTTGTCTTTTAAATCCGGATTATATTTCAAAATAGACAAGCGTTTGATAGAGGTTTGGATATTGATCAGTTGTGGATTATATAATTTTTCTAGTAATTTCATGGAATGTCCTCCTTCGCTTATTTGCAGTGATTTTTGAGTTAATTACAGGGTTGGAGGATCGCGCGTTTTATGCATATATTCGACATGCAAAAATCGGATCCCTTCTTAGGCACACAGTCACGATGATTTGTATCTCTGTTACCTGAGCGGTCTCGTGGAGAGGAACTACAGGGGGGAGGTAGAAAACCTCTCGTTTTTGTGAGTGCACTGATCTACAACGTAATAAAATGCTGTACATATCAGGGGGATTCTCTAGAACCACATTGTTTGGGTAATATGTGGATTCCCTGACTTTGCTGGTCTGAGTTTATGACCTGGTTATTCCCCTATAAAAATAATGTAATTCGCATCTCATCGCCAGGGGGATCCGAGACACATGAAACCAACGACTATAGTGGAGTTAATCATAATCCTTGCAGATCCCGGTTATTTCAAATTTAATTGTAAGACGCTGCGGTCGCAGTGTATTTGGTGAGATATACCCCAGATAAGGCGGAAAAAATGTGGTCCAAACAGGAAGGCCTTAGAACTCCTAGGATTGAAGGACCGGGAGGGATGATATTAGCCAATATACCTCAAAAAGTAAATAGCTTTGGACGTCTGTTCATACCAGGCCGTGGTGACAGAGTGGTTATCGTGCTGGTCTCGAAAACCAGTGGCCTTTGTGCCTCAAGGGTTCGAATCCCTTCCGCGGCGCCAAAATCCAAACCAGTGACTTTGTAGGCTATCTGAGAGCTCGTAGACTGGCTGATACTACAGTTGAGTATAAGCTCAGGTTGATCAGGCATCTTGAACTCAGGTTCAATCTGTGGGACACTGAGTCGATCAAGGATTACATCAGGGATGCTGAATGTGGGGGCCGAAGGAAGAATAATCTGTCCTACGCTTACCGTGACTGGTGCAGGTGGAAGGGATTCGAGTATGTGATCGAGTTCTACAAGGAGGAAGAATCTAAACTACCGTACATCCCCACTGAGAGGGAGATTGACCAGCTTATCGCTGGATTTGGTCCAAAGTATTCTGCCTTTCTACAGTTATTGAAGGAGACCGGGTTCAGGTCGATTGAGGCGAGGAGGTTGCGTCCTTTTGACTTTGATTTGGAGAGAAGGATAGTAACCCTCAATGCTCCGGCCAAGGGGTCGAGGCCGAGGCAATTCAAGGTCTCAGATCGGTTGGTGTCTATGTTGATTCCGTTGTTTCATAAGACCTCATTACATGATCGGATTTGGTCTGCTAAGGCGAATTCGGTGAGGGCGACGTTTTGCAGGAAGAGAAGACAGTTAGCTGAAAATCTGGGGAACCCGAATCTTAACAGGATTACTTTACACACGTTTCGACATTGGAAGGCTACGATGGAGTATCATCGGACCAAGGATATTCTCTATGTCAAGCAGTTGCTAGGTCACAAGAACATCAAGAACACACTTGTCTACACTCATCTTGTGAGCTTCGATGAGGATGACGCCTATACGGTGAAGGTGGGCTCATCAATCGAAGAGTTCATAAATAGAGGAAAGAAATATTATTTAAGGGGTTTCATCTTTCCCAAGAAGAGGAAGGGTAAACGAGAGTATCTTACGCTGTTGCGACCGGGCAAATGATGAAAGAGTTCGGATGTCGAATGTGATCTCATTCGAGAGCTGGAGACTACCGCCACTTAGGTACACGACAGCCAAGTGGACCTACGTAGACCCGAG
>PBSW01000069.1 GCA_002726865.1 Candidatus Bathyarchaeota archaeon | reverse complement strand
TTTGGAACAGTTGAGCAAGAGCAGGTACGTAATAACTGGAAGTTTAGCTGGATGGATTCGATCTAGTCAAGATTAGTCCAAAGAACTTGTGGCGTGAATAGCATGATGTCTAGCAAGCGGGAAAAGCTCGATCCTGAGTCACTTCTCGAGCTATTGAGAACAAAGAAGAAAGCCGTTGACAGGGTGATTCGTGAGCACCTACCAGAGACTCACGATGTCCCTGAAATAGATCTTCTCTACAAGATGATGATGGACTATCCGTCAAGAGGCGGAAAGGGGCTGCGCTCTGCTCTTTGTCTTCTCACTTGTCAAGCCTTAGGTGGGAAAGAGGAGTCTGCCTATCTTACAGCTGCGGCTATGGAAATTCTACAGAACTGGATTCTAATCCATGACGATATTGAGGACGATTCGGAGATGAGGCGCGGAGATCCTGTCTTACACCGGAGATATGGTATTCCTTTAACAATCAATGCAGGGGACGCACTACATGTAAAGATGTGGGGAATATTGTTACAAAATGAAAAGATTCTGGGGAAACAGATCACTTTAGCTGTCTTGAGAGAATTTCTCTGGATGACCCGAGAGACTACCGAAGGGCAGCATTTGGAGCTGTCATGGGTTAGAAATAATCGATGGGACCTTCAGGAGGAGGACTATTTCTTGATGTGTGAAAAGAAGACTTCATGGTACACGTGTACCTCTCCAATGAGGTTGGGGGGAATTATTGCAGGGACAAAAGAGGAAATTCTCTCTCCACTATTCAGCCTGGGTCGAGACCTTGGGATCGCTTTTCAGATACGGGATGATATATTGAATCTCCTTGGGAATGAGGACAAGTACGGAAAAGAAACGATGGGCGATCTATGGGAAGGCAAACGCACTCTTCTGATCATTCGTCTCCTGAATCTGGTGCCCGAGACGGAGGAGCGACACAAGATCCTGAGGATCATGAGTCAACCGCGAGGGCAGAAACAGAACGAAGACATGAACTTCATTTTAGATTCCATGAAAAAGCTTCATGTCTTTGACTATGGAAACTCTAGGGCTGATGAGCTCGCGAAATCAGCATTTTCGGTCTTCGACAAAGTGTTTGAAAATCCATCCAACGATTCAGCTAACGTTGCTCTACGGAGTCTTCTGGAATTCATGGTTAATCGCGACTGGTAACATGGACATCGTGGTGTCTCAGACGTATGTCTAGGTTGAGGCCTGAGGTAGAAGCTTTAGCTAGAAAGCACGCGCTAGTTAATGCATGCAGACATGGAGGGAAAGCTGAGACTGGAGCAGTAATTGCAAAGCTCATGAGTGAGGTGCCGGATTTGAGAAGCCAGGCTCGTATAATACATCCAGAAATAGTTAGCCTGGTTCAAGAAATTAATCAGCTCACATTGGACGAGCAGACCAATCTTGTGAAATCTAGCTATGGTGACCTTCTGGGGGAAAAACCCTCTAGAGGGCAGCGTCCTTTAGCGCCTCTTCCCGATGCTGAGATCGGTCATGTAGTAACACGTTTTCCACCAGAGCCTAATGGTTATCCTCATATTGGTCATGCGAAGGCAGCCATCCTAGACGAGGAATACGCTAGGCATTATGAAGGAAGATTTATTCTACGATTTGACGATACGAACCCTGCAAACGAACTTCAGGAGTACTATGGAGCAATTCAAGATGGACTTGAATGGTTGGGGATAAAACCCGACCTGATCAAGAATACCTCTGATGACCTAGAAACCATTTACTCCTATGCAGAGCAACTCATAGAAAAAAGCGGTGCTTATGTTTGCACATGTGCAGTGGAAACAATCAGAGCTAACCGGGCCTCAGGAATTGAATGCGAATGCAGAACAGAGGGACCAGCCAACACGCTAAAGCTATGGCAGCGCATGTCAAACGAGATGAAGCCGAATGAAGCAGTTTTGCGACTGAAGGGAGACATGTCTGGAGTCAATACTGCATTTAGAGATCCTATACTGTTCCGTATAAACCACGCAACACATCCTTTGAAGGGTACGAAATATACAGTCTGGCCTACATATGACTTCGCTGCTCCTATAGAAGACAGCTTAGACGGTGTAACTCATGCAATGCGGACAAAAGAATACGAGTTGAGGGATGTGGTCTATTATCATGTCCTAGATATGCTCGGCATTCGCAAACCTCTTCTCTTGGAGTTCTCGAGACTTGAACTAAAGGACACTCCTATCTCGAAGAGGAAGCTGAAACCCTTGATAGAGAATGGCACTGCAACTGGATGGGATGATCCACGGTTACCTACACTGACAGGACTTCGGCGTCGCGGATATCATCCACAGTCAATACGGGCATTTGTCATGAGTCTCGGGCTAACGAAGACAGAATCACGCCCTACCTGGGATCTACTGGAAAGTCTAAATCGAAAAGTCTTAGATCCCATAGCAAGACGTTATTTTTTTGTTCCAAATCCAGTTCGAGTCGAGATTGGAGCCGTCCCAGACAAGCTAGTTCGAATTCCTTTTCATCCCGATCAAGCCATGGGATACCGCACCATTCCTTTTTCCGGTGCCGTATACATACCATCTCGTGATGCAGAAGCGCTGCGTGTAGGAAGCGTGTTTAGACTCATCGAGCTCTTCAATGTTGAAATCAGATCAGTTGAAGATGGGCATCTTAGCGGCTCCTTTGTGGGAAATGATCTCATTCAACACATCCCCAAGCTCCAGTGGGTAAGCGAGCAACATATTGAACAGACTGTTGCTATACCGGGTCCGTTTTTCGAAGACGATAAATTGAGTCCAAAGAGTTGGATTGAGGAAGTTGGATTCGCGGAACCAGCAGCAGGAGAAGTAGGAATTGGCGAATTGATTCAGTTCGTTCGATGTGGCTTTTGCCGCGTAGACGCCCCCAATCTCGCTATCATGACACATAAATGACGTCACCCGACTTGTGAGGTTGAATAGTACACGAAGGAAGATAAACGAGATCAAAAAGACTTCCTATCCTCGAGGCTAGAGCTGTTCAGAAAGGATCTGCATCAAATCAGAGGACTAGCCGTCCCTGGCTACGACGGAAGATGTATTTCCAATATCTCCGGGACAATACTACGTCATTTTGCAGTGTCATCTCGGTTGACGCCGTTGAGGACTCACATGGCCGAACATGTGCTCGAGGGGCGGGGGAAGGTCATCGTAATGCTACTGGACGGTTTTGGGTACAAGCTATTGGAACAGGCTGTTAGAATAGGAGAAAAGAGCACCTTTTCTCAAATGACAGAGCTGGAAAGCGTGGATCCATTGACAACGACCTTTCCGTCAACGACTGCAACGGCACTTTCAAGTATCAATACCGGGAGAACTCCTCTAGAGCACGGAATCATCGGCTATACATCATACCTCAAGGAATTTGGGCTGGTAGCAAATATGATTAACTTCAGCCCTGCTGTTGATAGAAGACAAAACGTCTTAATCAATTTGGGCCTTGACCTGAAGAATTTCTTGGGAGTTGAGACGATCTATGAAATTCTCGCGAGGGCTGGCTATCGTTCTACTGTCCTAACTAGGCATTTCTACAAGAATAGTGCTCTTTCTAAGATGCTCCATCGAGGGGCGACTATACGTACGTTTGCGAATTCGTCCGATCTGTTTGTATCTCTACGCAAGCACTTGGAAGAGGATCCGGATTCACAAGAGTTCATCTTCGTATACTGGGAAGGCCTAGACACTAGTGCTCACGAGTATGGACCATTCAGTGACGAGGTTTTTGCGGAACTTCGAGGCCTCTCTTTTTACCTTCACACCGAGATAATGCAGCGCCTAGAACGAAAGGTAGCAAAGAACTCAGCCTTACTTATCACAGGAGATCATGGTCTAGCAGAGGTTGCTAGGGATGAAACAATTACTACTTCGGAACACCCTGAGATCATGAATTGTCTGCAGATCCCTCCCACCGGGGATGCTCGGGCAGCGTTCCTTAATGCCAAACCTGGGCATACTGGGACACTCCAGAAGATCCTGTTCAAGCATCTCGAGGACGAAATTCGTATAATTTCTACCAAGGACGTCATTCGCCATGGACTACTAGGAAGCGGACGCGTCCCATCGAAGATCCTGGATAGAATAGGTAATCTCCTAGCTCTCCCACTCGGCCGGAGAGCTATTGTACATCCATATCGCAATAGAGGTACTGGCTTTATGAAGGGATCTCATGGTGGCATGAGTGACAATGAGATCTTTGTACCATTAATCGGTTCAAGATTCAATTAAATCGGCATTATGGAAGGACTATTCGCAGTTCGGCTATCCAGTTCTTGGCATTGAATCTGCGCTTCTAAGTCCTAATATTCTAGCAATACTTGTTTCGACCCAACTCCCTTTGGTAATGCCTGTGTCATCAAGAGATTTCCAAAAATTGTTCTACGTCGCAAATGAGACTGAGTGGGGGAATTCAATCTACCAGTCTAGAACGTAAGACTGGCTTTGAGGAAATATCGAGAGAACATGACAATAGCAACTAGAATGGCACCGTATATCATGACTGCAGCCGCTAATGCTACCAATAATCCGGAAGCCCACCAGTGCAAGATGACTACAGGTAAGACGAAGGTACTTGGGGTTACAAGGAGAATCGCTGCGCCTAACTGACGATAGCTTTGAATGAATACTAACATCAGAGTGTTGATCAGGGCGGGTCTGAGCAGCGGGAGCATGATCTTCCTCATGCTTGTTAAGGAGCTTGCACCTGAAACTGTTGCTACTTCTTCTAGCTCAGAGTGAATCTGGATCATTGAGTTGGCCATAGTTCTCATGCCGTACGGCAGAAAAACGACAATGTATGCAAGGACTAACATCGTCATTGTTCCATATATTGGACGGAAGAGAAACAGAGCTGTCCAAATTAACGCAAGAGAGAAGATCATGCCTGGATAAGCCACTGGAAGGGCTGCGATGAATTCAAGAGCGCGCTTCCCTCTCATATGTCCTCTAATAGCTACGTACGACATAGCTGCAGCTGCTCCTGTGGTCAGAACTCCGGCTACCCCTGCCAAGATGAAGCTGTTTGTGGCGCTTCTCAACATCAGGGGCTCACTTGTAACAAACGCGTAGTTTTTCAAAGTCAGATAGTCTAAAGGATTGACCCCTACAACAGTGTAGAACTTCATAAAGGACATCAATAGCATAGTAGCGACGGGAAGGACCAAGCCCACAAATACATAGACTAATAGAAAGCCCAGTGCGGCGTATTTCGCCTTTCCCAAGTCAATTGGCTTTGGCCTGTACCCTTTTCCTGTGACTACAGCGAATCTCTTCAGTCTCCTCGTGCTCATCAGATAGAATGCGACTGCAACAGAACTTAGTAAGAGAGAAACGAAGGACAAGGCAGCAGCACCGCCGTAGTCTATAGGGACGTCGACACTCATCTTATGGTAAATTGCGTTCATGAAGACGTATACTTTTGCAGGCAAGCCGATGAAGGCGGGGGTTTCAAAGGAGTTGAGACCAATCATTAGCATCAGCGTCCAGGTCGATACGATGGAGGGCACTGCCAGCGGGAGGGTCACCTTGAGGACGGTCTGGCGATTCCTAGCCCCTGATATCCTTGCTGCCTCTTCTAGTGTAGGATCCATAGTCCCAAACGTTGCAGAAATAAGGAGGTAGGCAAGTGCGGTGAGGCTAAGGCCCTGAGCCCAGATCATGCCTCCCATTCCGTAAATGTTGAAGGGTGGGAGGCCAAGTGGATGATTGACGTACAGATTTATCAAGCCAGCGTTGGGGCTCAACAGAAAAGTCCACGCTATGTCCCCGAGCATCGCCGGGAACATGAATGTTATGAGAGGGAGAACATCGAAGAAACGTCTGCCTGGCGTATTGGTTCTGTGGATAATCCAGGCCAACATGAAAGCTATTGCTACGGCCATGGTCGATGAGACCGATGAAAAGATCAAGGTATTGGAGAGGAGGCTCAGTGTATTGAAGTGTCTAGGAACACCCTCACCGGTGAATACCTTGACCACGAATTCTGTGCTTAAAGTACCGTTAGGATCACCAGGAAACGAGGTCCAGAACATGCCAAAGAGGAGAAAACATATGGGGACTACTATCAGTACTGAGATGAATGCAGAAGTTACCAATAGTATGGGAGACGTTCGCCCAGCCATTGTTCTTGCAGGTTCTCTTGTAGTTGCACTTAATTGTTTGCCTATGTCACTCGAAAAAGGATAGCTAATTTCTTATTTGGGACTGGATCCAGGAATGTTAAGAAGCAACCTATGGTCGATGAGTTGACAGCTATTGAATGGCCTAAGATTAGGAGTTGATGTCGGCGGAACATTCACCGATCTAGCATTATACAGTGAAAGAACACATCAGCTGAAAACTATCAAGGTACCAACGACTCCAGAATCTATCTCTATGGGGATAGGCACGGCCATCGACCAGGTGATCGATAGTGGTATGACTCCAGAGGACATTGATCTAGTAATTCATGGGAGCACAATCGGCACCAACACCTTGCTTGAGAGAAAGGGATCGGAGACGTGGCTGTTATGTACAAAGGGTCTTAGAGGAATAAATGATGTACTTGACTCCGTTCCACCTCAAAACCCGGGATATTTTCCGTACACTCTGAAGCCCAAACCTCTAGTCCCAGGCAGACGAGTTGTTGAAGTGGACGCGCGGATCGCTTTCGATGGTACGGAAGTCAAAAGTCTTGACCAAAAACAGATTGATAAGATTGTGTCAAAGCTTCACGATGTCAATCCCGAGTCTATTGCTATATGTTTGCTCTTCTCCTTCATGAATGTCAGTCATGAGGAAAAATTGAGTGCGGCAATACGGGCAAGAATCCCACATGCGCATGTTTCTCTTTCTAGTCACGTGCTTCCACAGGTCAGGGAGTTTCCACGTCTTATCACTACCATCATAGATGCCTATATCGCACCACGAGTCAAGGGCTACCTTTCTAATCTAGAAATACTTCTCAGGAAGAAGGGAATCAAGGTTCATCCATACATAATGCATTCTTCCGGGGGTCTACAAACCCTAAGGAGGGCCAAGATGAATGCTGTTCAAATCATCGAATCCGGCCCTGCTGCAGGCATTGCTTTCTCGAGTTACATGGCTAAAACGTTGAAGCGGAGAAACCTCATTACATATGATATGGGTGGCACCACAGCTAAGGCTGGACTGATTGTTGATGGTGTTCCGATGGTTACATCGAATTTCATGGCTGGTGGATGGCCATTGGGAATTAGATCTGTGGACCTGGTTGAGATCGGATCAGGAGGGGGCAGCATAGCATGGGCAGACGCTGCCAAATCGCTGAAGGTTGGTCCAAGAAGCGGTGGCGCATATCCGGGACCTGCATGCTATGGTAACGGTGGAGAAGCGACCGTTACGGATGCAGATCTACTTTTGGGTTATCTTAACCCAAACTACTTCCTAGGGGGCGAGATGGGCCTTGACGTTGGATTGGCCCGACGCGCTATTGGAAAAGTGGGTGACAAGCTTGGCCTCGATCCCGAAGAGACTGCCTTGGGAATCAAACGCGTAGTTGATGCAAAAATGGCGGAAGCCATTCGACTTGTCTCAACTTTCCGTGGCCACGATCCAAGAGATTTTTCTCTAATTGCATTCGGCGGAGCTGGACCAGTTCACGGCTCAAGACTGGCTCAAGAATTGAACCTTCCTGAAGTCATCATTCCTACTTTTCCCGGCATAGGCTCTGCTATTGGATTGCTCTCCTCTGACCTAAAACGGGAATTTATTCAATCGAAGCTGTGTCTTCTAACTGACTTGCCAATAGGCGAACTTAGG
>PBSW01000068.1 GCA_002726865.1 Candidatus Bathyarchaeota archaeon | reverse complement strand
TCCAGCTTCGCGAATCAAGTGTGTGAGTTCCTCGATACTGATCGTTTCGTCCCTTCCAGTCTCTTTGTAGATCTTCTCGCTGAAAGAGGTGCCTATCAGGTCATTCCCACCAGAGTTCAAAGCTACCTGTGCAACGCGTTTCCCCATAGAGACCCAGTAAACAGCTATATTTTTCAACAGATCGCCGAAGAGAAGTCTTGAAACAGCTATAACCTTGATATCATCCTGGGCCGAACTGGGATCGCCGACGTCTCCTGATCGAAGAAGCTCAGTATTCGGTAGACTGAATTTCAGTGGTATGAAACTAAGAAAGCCGTGAGTCTTGGCCTGCAATTCTCGAATCTTTATGATATGGTCGATCCGGTGCTTTGCTTTCTCCAAATGCCCATAGAGCATGGTACTATTACTTGTGATCCCGTTATTGTGAGCGTCTTCAGCGGTCCGGAGCCATTCTTCGCCAGTTAGTTTCCCTCTAGCAATAAGAGGCCTCACATCAGGATGTAAGATCTCTGCTCCGCCACCTGTCATCGTTTTTAGCCCAGCTTCTCTGAATCGCTGAGCTATCTCACCAACACTGCTCCGATTAATCTTAGCAAGGAAAAAGAGTTCTGCCATTGTTAGAGCTTTCACAGTAACTTTAGGGTATTCGCGACAGATACTACTGAAGAGATCTTCGTAATAGTCAATTGGGAGGTACGGATTGAGGCCGCCAACAATGTGTATCTCAGTAGCCCCAAGCGAGACCCCGTCGGCCACCTGCTTCAGGCATTCCTCCACAGTGTAAGTGTATTCTCCCTCATCACCTTTCCTTCGGTAGAAAGCACAGATTTGGCAGCTAGCAGCGCATACATTAGAATAATTCATGTTGTAACCGACTACGAAACTCGCAGTGTCTCCAACCAACTTCTTCCTTATACCGTTGGCAATATGCGCCATCCCATGAAAATCATCACTCTCCATCAAAGTCATACCGTCCGAATAATCGAGTGTCTCACCATCCTGGGCTTTCTGGAGGATATCCGAGACCTCTGAGCTTTTTGAGAGACCGATCATCCTTGACAAGTCGCTAGAAATGTAAATAGACCTGCGTATTTTTCCTTTACCACTAGTCAGTTGTAAAACATTCTATGAACGTTCTCCAAAAAAGCCTGATTGAATCCGAACTTCCCGCGTGGCTTCACAAGACAAAATCATCCAAGGATCTTACTGTAGACGATGTCAAAATGCTCATGGAGACGGATGATCTCCAACTACTTGGAGCAGTGGCAAATGATATCAGACGCGCGGAAGTAGGCGAAGTAGTCACATTCATCCCAAACCTGATCCTCAACTACACTAACATCTGTATTGTAAAATGCCACTTCTGCGCATTTTATCGGGATGTTGGAAATATGGAAGGATATGCGTCAGACGCTAACCAAGCAGCTGAACGGACAGCCGAGGCTGAACGCGTTATGGGAACGCGCCAGGTCTTGATCCAGGGAGGTGTCAATCCCGATTTTCCTCTGGAATATTATGAGAATCTTTTTAGAACGATAAAATCAAAGACGACAAAAATAGCAATCCATGGCCTGAGCACTTGTGAAATAGAATTCATTTCAAGGAAGGAAAGATCGTCAATTACTGAAGTCCTATCACGTCTGAGAGAAGCTGGATTAGACTCACTCCCTGGAGCTGGTGCAGAGATTTTGGTAGACTCTGTACGTAAGAAACTTGGTCGAAATCTTTCTTCCAGCGATGGATGGATGAATGTTCACGAAGCCGCACACAAGATAGGTATTCGTAGTTCAGCTACTATGATGTATGGGCACCTTGAGACTCCAGCTGAGGCTGCTGAACATTTCATAAAGATCCGAGACCTCCAGAAGCGAACGAAGGGCTTCATGGCATTCATTCCATGGCACTTCGAACCAGGTAATACGAAGTTGCAGAAGGACGCAAGCGTCACTTATGCTGCAGGCGGATTAGCACTTCTGAGACATATTGCTGTTGCCCGAATCGTCTACTCTGGGCTGATAAGAAACATACAGTCGTCATGGCTTACTGCTGGCATCGGGATGGCCCAGCTAGCCCTTCAGTATGGTGCAAATGATTGGGGCGGCACCATTAACGATGAAGAAGTCATCCCTGCTACAGGAAAACTAGTAGGCGGACTTAGTAGTCGTGACATAATTATAGCAGTAAAACAAATTGGTAGAGCTCCTGCAATGCGTGATAATTTCTACAACATAATTGAGCGACATTAGCAGTAATAGCGGGCAGCGATCACATGAATCTTAGAGTTTGGAGTAGAGCAGTTAGACTCCGTTTCATTACGGCATCCATCATAGCTGTCACTGCCGGATTAACTTCAGCGTACGGTACATTACATGTCTTCGACCCTTTTCTAGCCGCACTCACGTATCTTGGAGTAATCTCGCTTCACGCCAGCATAGACTTGTTGAATGACTATTTTGACTTCCAAAGTGGAATAGACAAGTTAACAACAAGAACACCATTCAGTGGAGGAACCGGCGTACTCCCAGAGGGCCTTCTCAAACCAAAAAGTGTCTACAGAGCTGGGTTAAGTCTCCTTTTACTAGGCGCCGTTATAGGATTGTACCTTTCACTTGTCAGAGGGCCGGTCCTAATATTATTCTTAGTTTTTGCAGTAGTAGCTACATACTTCTATTCTAAGAAGATCGTCAATATCGGCCTAGGAGAACTTACACTTGTCTTTAAAGGCGGTCTGATTGTCTTAGGCACATTCTACGTTCAGGTAACTGCACTACGTGTTGAACCGCTTGTTCTTGGTCTAGTCCTTGGAATATTATCTGCGAGCGTTTTATTCATGAATGAGTTTCCAGACTACAATGCGGACAAGTTAAGTGGCAGGAGGAACTTGGTAGTTAGAATAGGCCTGTCGCGCGCATCTAAGATGTATCCCTTCTTCCCAATCTTAGCATATATTGTAATAACGTCTTTATCCTTTGTCAGACTATTCCCCATTACCGCTCTTCTAGCATATTTCGCAGTTCCTTATTTTGTGAAAGTAAGCATCATGATCTCGAAGACTGTCCCCTATCATCGAGTTGATGAACTCATTCCAGCTTTGGCCAATTCAGCCAAAGCTGCAAGAATTGCTGGACTATTTCTAGTCTTTTCATATATCCCTCCCCTTTTCATATCATTCCCACATATCTGAATAAATGAAGTCTCTTAAACCAGTTGAGAGAGAGATTACCTGATGGCGAAGCCCATTATCGGTAATAGTCACAAGCCGGGCAGCATGAACGAAGACGCAGTTGTCAGAGAAATTGAGGAGAGAATCAAAATGTTACGACGTTTGAGGGGAAGTGAAGAAGCTCAGATGTCTGAGTTTGAAGTCGCAAGGCGAATTCTGAAGCGATTGGGTTGGGATCCGGGCGTCCTGACTTCCCAATCTCAATTCGAGCTTACTAGTGCGGCCCTAGGTCATCAGGAGCTGTTGCTACCTAATCACCGCCTCGTTTTCGAAGAAAAATCAGGTAGACTAGTTAAGATGCAGTATCTCTCACCCGAACAAGGAAACAGGTCACATACAAGCAAAGCTATCAAGACAGTATTGGCATCATCGTCAAAGCTGGCATTAGGCGTGGATTGGCGTAAAGCTGAGGAGAATTTCTTCGACCCCGAGATTCTGCAGCGACATCTTATCCCTGCAGATACTAACGCCAAACGAGCTTTCATTCTTGGCGCCCTCTCTGTTACTGCGAAGATTGTGCGCGATATTCACCTACACGGGATAAGCTCTGACGAAGTATCTCAGAAGTTGACTGAACAATTCAAAGCGTGTGGAGGCTCCACAGAGCGCATCGGCCCTGTCCCGTAGTGTTTCGTTATTAGCACCTTAACTAAAACCGTATTCCTGCCACCGCCGGTTGACAAGTTCTACGGTTGAGGGGTCTGGAACCGCGAGCTGAGCCTCCCCCATCCAATGCCAACCCTCCTCTTTCATTTTCACTGTGGCATCAATCCCCAATTTGGAGCCCAAATTAGGTGAGGGTGCAGTAGGATCTAAAGTATCGGTTGGCGTATGGTCAACTATGAACACATCGCGCTGTGGATCAACTCTTGTTGTGACTGCCCAAATAACGTCATTTACATCGTGAATATTGACTTCATGATCGACGACAACAATCATTTTTGTAAGCATGAGTTGTCCTAAACCCCAGAGAGCCATCATCACCTTCCTGGCCTGCCCTGGGTAAGTCTTCTTTATCGAAACTATTGCAAGACCTTGGAACCAACCGGCGGAAGGCATGGAAAAGTCCACAATCTCAGGATGAAACACCTGCATTAACGGGAGGAAAATACGTTCGACTGCCTTACCTATGTATGCGTCTTCAAGGATCGGTTTTCCCACAACCGTACAAAGATAGAGTGGTCTTTCACGTCTTAGGATACCAGTTAGATGAAAGACCGGAAACGACTCCGGGGGAGTATAGTATCCCGTATGGTCACCAAACGGTCCCTCAATATGACGTTCTTCTGGTTCCACGTAACCCTCCAATACAATCTCTGCATTAGCTGGGACCTCAAGATCTATAGTCCTGCACTTAACTAGAGGTATTCCCTTTCCCTTAATTATACCAGCAAATAGATATTTGTCAAGTCCCTCAGGAACTGGAGCAACTGCTGAGAAAATGGTCGCAGGATCAGCGCCGATAACTACCGCAACCTCAAGGCGTTTTTGTGTTTCACTTTGTGTCTTGTAGTGATGTGCCCCACGGTGATGGATCTGCCAGTGCATCCCCACCGTTGTCTCGTCAATTATTTGCAATCGGTAAAGCCCCAGGTTTCTTCTGCCTGAATCTGGATGACGTGTAATAGTAATTCCCATCGTTATGAATCGTCCAGCATCTTTCGGCCAAGATTTTGTGACTGGAAATGCAGACAGGGTGGGTGAGCTCGTTTCAACTATTTCTTCGACGCTTCCTTTCTTCACTACATATGGAGCATAGGATGAGATAGCTTGGAGTCTTGGAATTGCACGCAGCTTTTGGACCATTCCACTGGGAGGCTCCATTGTCATCATTTTGACATTCCTTCGGCCCAATTCCTCGAATTTCTCAGTTCCAAGGGCAATTTGCATTCTTCTAAGCGAGCCGAAGGCGTTCCCAAGGATAGGCATATCGTAACCCTCAATGTTTTCAAAGAGAAGTGCCGGGCCACCAGAATACATCGTTCTCCTTAGTATCTCCGCAACCTCTAGATCTATGTCAACGGAAGCCTTGATCCGTTTTACTTCGCCAGCTCCGTCAAGAGCTCTTAAGTAATCCCCGAGGCTTTCAAAAGACACTTCCTTTCTCTCCCTGTTAGTAGTCATGTAAATTAAAGGCCTTTACGGTGTACTCTGGTTACGTCGAGTTTGATTAGCAATAATATCAGCTGGTCTAGACGTTTTTTCTAAGGTTTAGCTTTGGTTCGCCTGGACGCTCTACGGACTGAGCTTCGTCTACTCAATCTTGGCAATGTGATATCAGTTTGCTTCTGGTAAACGCCCCCCTTCTCAGCATAGCTCACTTTACAGACGTCCTGAGCATTCAAGAAGACAACTTGTGATATTCCTTCATCTGCATACACCCGAGCCGGAACATGATTGGTGTTAGAAATTTCAATAGTAACAAACCCTTCCCAATCTGGCTCTAGAGGGGTCACATTGGTAATGATACCACAACGGGCGTATGACGATCGTCCCAAACAGATCGCCAAGACGTTCCTGGGAATCCGGAAGTATTCTTTTGACTTGCCCAATACAAAACCACTTGGAGGAATAGTCACGTGTACTCCACGGTATTTCTGGAAATCTCTGGCATTAACATGCTTCGGGTCGACAACAACCCCAGATCGATAATTCATCTTTGGAATAAGGAAATTACGGTCGAGAGTCATGTCATAGCCATAGCTAGAAAGTCTTTCCCGATTGAAGGGATCTATCATTCCGCTTTTCGCGGAATATTTCTCTATCATCCAGTCTGGTAGTGGCACTTAACTCACTCCGCGTGCCGTGGAGAGATAGAAGATATAACGTTTCATAGAAAAAGTCAGAAATAGAGTCATAATGTATCAACAAGTCGATGCAAAATAGACCTACACCAGATTATTTGTTCTCCTCCGCGATAGGATTTAAATAACGATCTACTGGTGATGAGGTCACGACAAGAATACCAATCAAATCCAAAAAATTGACCCAGAGAGGACCTTATTCTTACATTTTGGCAGCTCAACCAGACAGGATCCTGTATCTAGCTGGCCTCTTAGCTGTTGACGAAACAGGAAATATTGTGGGAAAGGGAGACATGAAAGCGCAGATAAGGCAGATAGTACTCAATATTGAGGGGCTGCTAAAAGAAGCAGGTGCGACCCTCGAAGATGTTGTGAGGATAAACATCTACACCACAAACCTGGAGGAATTTCTGCGTCTGGGAACATGGAGAAGCGAAAACTTCCCTCAGTTGTGGAACTACAACCAAGAAGCAGCGACCTCGACAGCTATTGGGATCTCTGCCCTAGCAACTCCGGAATATCTTCTAGAGATCGAAGCAACAGCAGCTGTTAACAACACTACAGGTTAGACTTATCCACATATATTGAGGTCTTGCAGGGTAAGAAAACCCCCTGAAGTCAAGAGAAAAATCTTTTTGAGATTCTGGTGGTATAGGATTCGAGTTGACGCTCACCGAAGATAGAGTCAGGAAGATCTTCCGTTTATTGGACAAGGATTCAGAGGTTCGAGACCAACAGCTACCAGATCTATTAGTTCTCAGAAATAGTACTGCACCTCACGTAGACCAATCCTTCTTCTATGTCACGGGCTTGGACAGTGGGACCTTTGAAGGATGCATGCTAATCGCGTCCCCCAACGGCCCAACCACGCTTTACACTTCAATGCTCGAAGAATTAACCGCTCGCAGATCGAAGAACTCTGGTTACGATCTCCAAACGTTTAGGGATCGTAAACATCTCAGTGAACTAGTCAGGAACGAGTTAGGGAATTGTGACGGAAAGATCATAGGGATTAACTCTAGCGAGCTTACTCACCAAGCCTTTCTTGAGATCAAGAATGCGTTGCCAAATTCTCAACTGGTGGATGTGGGCTATGCAATCCTAAAAGCTAGAATGATCAAGGACCAAACTGAGATCCTCTCTCTGCGTGAAGCTGCTAATCAGGCTAGTCTTGCTTACCCGCGTGTTGTCGAAATCCTGAAAGAAGGCATCACAGAATCTGAAGTTGCAGCTGAGTTGATCTACAGTATGCAGAAGGAAGGGGCAGGCGGTCCCTCATTTGATCCAATAGTCGCTTTTGGGTCAAATTCAGCTGAACCACACTATAGTCCAGGCGAAG
>PBSW01000067.1 GCA_002726865.1 Candidatus Bathyarchaeota archaeon | reverse complement strand
CTGGGGATTACGGTGAACGCCGTGAACATTGCGCTCTTCAACCTGAACAACAAGGGGCTCGTGGAAAGGGTCTCCCGGGGAGTTTACAGGTACAAGCTGGGGCCCATCATAGTGAAGCTACTGGAGAGATATCTGGACAGGTGAAACTGTGAGCCGGGAAGAGTTGGACGGGCTGAAGCTAGACACTGCGGCGTTTCAAGTGCTTAGCTACCTTACTTTCCAAGGTACGCCTCTCAAACCCTCCCAGATTGCTAAGGGCGCCAAGCTGAAACCGTCGACAGTTAGGGCAAGACTCTCGGAGATGAAAGATAAAGGGTTGGTAACCCAGGGCTCTGCAGGCTACCTTTCAGCGGTAAACCCCTACGACATACTCATGAAGTTGTACAGAGTTATAAAGAACGAATCGGGTGTTTGATCTCATGTCCGAAGAGAAACTGGAAAAGCTTAACCTGAAGATGGAGGCCGTTATCGGGCTCGGCAAGGCCCCCAGCCAGAACATTATTTTCTTCCATCTCTTGGGAACAGGGAAGACCATGACAGTCAGAGAAATCTCAGGAGAGGTGAACCTAACAGTCAAGGCGACCGAGAGGGCAGTCGCGAAACTCTTGGATAAAGATCTAATACAGCGGGCGCCGTTTAGGGTTCGGTCCTACTTCTGTGATAGCAAGGAGGTACTCAAGGGAATCCTGATGATGGTTCAGAACCTAAAAGAGAGGCTCGATAAAAGAGGGCTCTGAACTATTTCTTCTTCAGGGGAGGCAGGACCTTTTCCTCGATCCACTTTACACCTTCTGTAGATAGTTTGTAGTAGGGAGCCCGATCCACCGGCTTGAAGATGTGGCCTCGTTTCCTCATCTCATGGAGCCTAGCGGGGACTGTGACCTGCTTTCCACTCGCCGCCAGCCTCTTGGTGATCTCCCTGGAACTAGATTGGTGTTCTTGTAGGGCGTAGAGGATGAGGCCAATTGACGCATAGTGAGATAGTTTCGCCTTAGTGACAATGATCGGGCCTTTAAGCCTGATATCAATTATCCCCTTGAGGTCGTCCTTCGCCTGAGTCACTAAAATCTCTGAGATCCTGTTATTTACCTCCATTATAAAGTCTTGATTTAGCTTCGAGAGGGCATCCAATACCTCCTCAGTTGTGTCTCCGCTGACGTTTATCTCCCCAAATGGGGTCTTGATGGAGATTGAGATGCCGGTCATTACATCCTCTCGGTTTCTTTTATGACATATAGATAGCCCTTCTTATCATCCTTCCATCGCCTGATTCTGCCTTTCTTAACTAGCCAAATTAGGACTGGGGAGAGGGTGCCTTTAGGGAAGAAGATCGCGTTAGCCTCCATCGCTTTCTTGAGCTCAGAGATGGTTCGGGGATTTTTACCCCAATCTGTAGTGAGAAGAGCTACTACGGCGGCACCGCACTTATCAGTCCAGCTGATTTTAGGATAATCCAGTAGCTTCCGCGGGAGGTCGGGGCGATCAACCTCAAAGGCGGTGGTTACCTTCTGGACGATACTAGAGAGGTCATCGAGTGTGGACATGACTTCCTCCTTGTTCCCGCCTAGCTCTATTTCCATGTCCCCTATCCTAACCTTGAGATGAAATGGTGGACGCTCCATAGGAACACATCTGAATGGTATAAACGATAATATTTTCGGTTTAGATTATAATACTATAACGGCGCGGGCGCTATTACCTGTTCAAAGTTCTATATCCCGTTTTTCAAGTGTATCCCGGTGAAAAAGCTCAACTTACGTGGTTTTCTAAATTTCTCTTCAGAGGGATAAGGCTACATGGATGATAATGACTAATTTCAGGGACTTCATAGGATATGCCGCGATCTCTCTCTATTTGTGTTGGCTTTCATGATTGCATTCATGAAGATTCTGACATCATATCTGGGGGATTTCTCCAGAGTTCTCTATAGTTTTGAGGGGGTGCTTCTCTTAGGGATGTTACTCCTGATAGGTAATGTATCTGCGTTGATATTACACTTTGAACCTTTAGAAACCTTACTTTACCCTCTAAGGTGGATTTGTTTAAAGCTTTGCAGAGTTTGGAAAGCGGGAGTAGAAATAAGGATACTTTCTCGGGGTTCTATGATGTATCAAGCCATGATTGATAACCCGGGGACAGCCTTAATTTCGTCGTATCCGTGCGCGCTGTAAATGGCAAATATCCGTTAAATACCGTGGAAAATATTCTTACCTAAATGGCTGGAAAGGTTCTCAAGATAGGCATCGGAATCCTTGGGGGGGAGATCCTCCATACTCTGGCTAGGGCCGGCGTGGACGAGATCATTGTAGCTTGCCGCGACGAGGCGAAAGGTAAACAGAAAGCTGCCCAGGTCGCGATGGGGGCAGCTGCTCAGGGCCTCTATCCGAATATCTCGTACAGAAAGATCGATCTGAACAACGTTGAAGAGACAACTCGAATTTTAAGCGAGGTGGAACCAGATATGGTCTTCAACTCAGCCGACCTTTATCCTTTCTGGAGGTTCCATACGGATCTGCCCCGGGACGTTGCTAAGAGGCTTGGGGAAGGTGGACCTGTGGGTTATAGCTTGGCGCTTCCCTTCAGATTGCTATTGCTTTACAGACTCATGAAGGCGGTCAAGGCCTCGGGTACCGACGCCCACGTTTTATTTACCAATGATCCCTGTGAGATTATCAGCCCTATGTTAGCTGGAGCTGGGTTGGCGCCAACCACTGGTATAGGTGATTTCGCCCACATAATTGAGCCTATGCGGAGGGTCGTTAGCGCCAAGACCGGGGTTCATATCAAAGATGTTGAGGTCTATTTGGTAGCTGATTTCGCTACTTATCATCTCCTTAGGCGGAAAATTGCTCCCCAAAAATCCATGTACTTCCTGAAGGTGATTGCAGGGGGTAGCATCGTGACGGACCGTTGGGATCCTATAGAGATACTATCAGCAGCTGTGGAAGAGTCAAGATCAAAAGGGAGGAAAAGCCCAATCGCAGACCAGCATTACACAGCCTCTATCGCCGTTGGGGATATGATGGCCATCCTTGGAGATACCGGGGAGATCCGTCACTGCCCGGGGCCAGCAGGGCTACAGGGGGGATTCCCTGTTAGGCTGAACGCGAACGGTGCTGAGGTCGTACTCCCCGAAGAGATTACTCTGGATGAGGCCATTGGAATGAATGCAGAGGCCCAGAAGCTGGAGGGAATAGAGAGAGTGACCGGGGATGGGACAGTGGTCTTCACTGATGAGGCCGTAAGGATTATGGATGAGGAGATGGAGTTAAACCTCAAATCATTCAACGTGACTGAATGCGAAAAGGTGGTTGAATACTTTTGGCATGCTTACAGAGCTCTGGTGCGGAGATATAAGGACAAGCCCAAGTCCCTTGAGTTCTAGACCTATTCCTTAGAGGCAATGGCCTTTCTTACTCCCTCGGTAAAAGCATCGATCTCCTCTACCGAGTTGTAAAAATGGGGAGCAACCCTAATCGTGGAGTGGAAAATCGGCGAGCACTTAGCCCAGTCAGGCCTAGACCCACAGGGAAAAATCCCCTTTGACTTTAACGCATCAACAACTCTCTGCGGATGATGAACTTGGAAATTCAGTATGCCTGATCGGAACGAGGCTTCTTCCGGCGTTGTAACTTTGAGCCCCATTTCCCTAAGAGAGTCTCCGAGGCGCCCCGTGAGCATCAGAACCCTCTTCTCGATAAAGTTTTTCCCCGCGTCCAGCAGGAGCTTCATTGCTTCTGTAGCTGCGACGAGGCTGATATACGCTGGCGCACCTACCTCGAATCTTCTTGCATCATCCGGAAACCTCAGGGTCAGTTGATTCCGATCCTTCACTCCAGAAGTCGATCTCCAACCTGTTAGCGGGGGATCACAGTCATCGATCAGTTCTTTTCGAACGTAAAGATACCCTGATCCTGGTGGGCTGAGGAGCCACTTGTAACAGCCAGCAGCCAAAAAGTCAATCCCCGCTCTTCGCACGTCTATCTCCATAACACCTGCAGACTGTATTCCATCTACTATGAGATACGCTCCATGTTCGTGGGCTATCTCTGCGAGGGCCCTGAGATCGTGCCTGAACCCGTTGAGCCAGTGGACGTGGCTTACCACCACTGCTACAGTCTCGTCATCGACTGCCTCATCGATGTCGCTGAGGAGTACCCTCCCTTCGGCATTCTCCACGAACCTAACTTTGACGCCAGGTTCTCTGCGGAGGAATGGATAGATAACCGATGAGTACTCATAGTCGGTTGTGACGATATTAGATCCTTTGTAAGGATCGACGACTCCGGCCGCTATGTTTAGCCCTACAGAGGTATTCTCAACGAAGGCGACCTCTTCTTTTTCGGCCATAACCAGTTCAGCGAAGAGAGCTCTACCCCCATCCTCGGGAACTCCGGCATCCACTAGAGTTAGCCCAGAATGCATCGCAGAGTATAGATATTTCTGGATCGCCTCAGCTCCACATTTCGGTATTGGTCCCCGTGAGGCATGGGCAAGGTAAACCTTCTTTTCTGTAATGGGGAACTGTTCCCGGATCTTCCTGAGATCGATCATAGTCACTCAATAACCTGTTAGTAAGTTAATAAAACGAGTTTCACCTGACTCCGTCGTAGCTCGGAAAAAAGTCGCGTGCATCTTGGTCCTAGATCAAGGCGGCTGATTATGAGATAAAGGAATTCCTTGGTTGAGAAGAGGGCCTACAATTATAGTGGAGAATGGTTATGGATATATTAAAGCGGAATTGATTGTAACAGATTCCTAGATTTTGTCTAATCCCTTTGCAAGAAGGGCTCACGAAATCAGACGTAATTGTGGCTGTTTTGTAGGATAATTAGTAGAGATAATGGCTCCGAGGCACTCCTAGCCTTCACTAAGTCAGTGTTCAGCAGGCTTGAGCGCAGAAAAAAGTACAGGAAGAATCTCCTTACAAGCTGTTCCAAAAGCATAAATCTGCTAATTCTCCTCGCCAGAGAGTATACACCGTGTAAGTCTAGCTTGAATTATAGAGAACTAAAGTTCGAGTAAGAAACTCTAGTGATCTAAGTAGGTACCTTTGGAACCCTCCTCTTTGTGCCGTGCGAAGTAGGTGCCTGAGACAAAAGCCTATCGCTGCCTCACTGTTTATCATTTAATCCTTGCTTGGATGGCTTCCCGTAGGATGGTCTGAACGTCTTCTGCTCGGGCCCTCCCCCTGATCTCTACCATCATCATCCCCATCAGGGGCCCGATCGCCTTCATCCCTCTCTGTTCCACCAGTCCCTCATTCTCTGAAACCTTCGCCATAACCCGCTCCCGTAGAGCTTCCATACCTATCATACCAAGACTGAGGGCTTTAAGGGCCTCCTTAACCGTCCTATCTGGATTTAAGGCCAGCCAAGCTATGAGCTCGGGGATTGACTCCTTGGCTGTCCCCCTCTTATTGACAAGAGTGAAGATGCCCATAATCGTATGCTCTCTGAGGCTCTTAATTGGAATCCCGTCTCGCTGCAGGCTCCTCAGAGTTTCTGTGAGGGTAACGGCGATGAGCGTAGGATCGCCAAGACCTTTCCCCGCTAGTGCCTCAAAGAATTCTGAGTAGATCGAGTTCATCACTTGTTTCGCTAGCTTCTCATTTATACCGTAATCGGCCTTTAGCCTCGCCAACTTATCCTCTGGCATCTCTGGAAGCCTAGCCTCTAGGGTTTCCAGCTTTTCTGATGTAATTGGGATGCAGACAATATCGGTCTCGGGATACATCCTCGCTGCTCCGGGGCGGGGTCTTGTAAAATAGCTAGTTCCGTCGGGGTTCGCTGAGCGAGTCTCTCGGGGAATCCCATAGAGTGTCTGTTTAGCTCTATCGAGAACAGCCTCGAGTGCCTTATGTGCCTTTTTCTCCTCATCAGCGACTATAACGACTGCGTCCGATGACTTAGCCATCATTCGGTCCCTCAGAGATTGGACCTCCCCCTCTGATATGTTATAGCCGGGAAGCTCATCAGTGTGGAATATCCCTCTTACCCCAGCATGGAAACGAGCGTGGTCCGCCATCTCCGTTCCTAGTCTCCTGCCAGGGCAGAGCTCGTGGCCCACTATCTCGGCGAAACCGTGGAGCTTGACGGCTAGGACCTTTCCCCCTTTTTTTAAGACAGTCTTTAGGATATGACTTTTAGACCCTTTGAAGAGACTTGTGACATCAACAATGTTGTTCTTTAGGTCCCCCTTCTTGACGCCTCGAACAGCCAATGCGTCGGTCAGCCTAAGAAGGGCCACCTGTCTTTGGACCTCAAACTCTACAACCTTGGAAATGAGGCTCAGTTCCTGGACTCCTTTGATCTCTATAATGGCACCATCTGCTATGGAGATGTTAACATCCTGTCGGATGGAGCCTAATCCTCTCCTCACCTTCCCTGTGGCCCTTAGTATCTGTCCGATCGCGAGGGCTACCCTCTCCGCCTCCTCTGGGGAGTAGATATCTGGATCCGTAGCAACCTCTATAAGAGGTATCCCGAGTCTGTCGATCCTGTAGTGGCTTACCTTTCCATCGTCGGCAACCTTCCTAGCGGCATCCTCCTCGAGGCCCACATGTTGGATGCTATACGTCTTACCATCGGACTCTACGGAGCCGCCCGCGCTGATAATACAGGTCCTCTGGAAACCAGTAGTGTTGGAGCCATCCACCACGATCTTCCGCATAACGTGCACCTCGTCTACGGGCTTGGAACCAGACATGAGGGCGAATGTGAGGCAAATGTCCAAGGCCTCAAGGTTCAAAGGTCCTGGGGGTTCCTCGTCCATTTCAACAAAGCAGCTGGTGGCACGGTCTGCCTCGTAGAGCATTGTCTTCCCCTTAATGAACTCAAAGAGGGCGGCGGGGTCAACCTTCCCCAACTCGCTCTGGCTCGGCCTAAGCCTGCGGAGAAATGTGTACTCAGGCTTTTCCTTAAAGAGCGTGGGGGGACACTTGCAAAAGAGCTTATGCTCTGTAGCCAGTTCCTGGTGGATCTCGAGGCCTACTTTAAGCCCCAGCTTACCATAATCCATCAGCCGAACCTCCCCGTGTAAAGTGTCCTATCCGAATACTCTCCTGCGATATTCTTCTGCATCAGCACTTTAGCCGATTCTAGGTCTTCTGAGTTAGCAAGGGCCCACATCAGCTTCACGTAGGCCGTTTCCGGAAGCATGTCCCCGAGAGGTTCGACCCCTAGCCGTTGGAGCATCCGACCCGTGGTGTAGACGTTCATATTAAGTCTCCCCCAGATGCATTGGGAGGTCATCCCAACGTAGAGCCCCGCCTTGATAGCCCTATCTATGACCTCGAATAGCCTTGTACTAACATGGCCAAGGCCAGTCCCCTCTAGGATCAGCCCCTTGTAACCTTCATCAACATACCACTCCACAAGATTTGGCTGTAGGCCTGGGTAGAATTTCACAAGACCCGTCTTTTCTTCGAAACCGTTCATGATCTTAAGCGTGCCGTCGTTTCTTCTCCGATAATCGTTCTCAAACATCTCCACCTTTCCCTCAGCCACTTTAGCGAGGGGTCTGACGTTTACAGACTGGAACGCATACCTTGCACTGGTGTGTAGCTTTCTTACCTTGGTACCCCTATGGAACACAACGCCGGTGTCTGATGTAGTCTCGTGCATTCCTAGGACAACCTCGGCAAAGGGTGCATTTACAGCAGCGGTGACGACCCCCACGAGATTTGTGGCAGCGTCGCTGCTGGGTCGATCTGAACTCCTCTGGGAGCCCACAAGGATGACGGGGATTGGCAGGTTCCTCAGGGAAAAGCTGAGGGCCGCAGCAGAGTATCCGAGAGTGTCGGTTCCGTGGGTTATGACGATGCCTGCCACGCCAGCGTTGACCTTCTCCGATACCATCGTTGCCATACCAGTCCAGTGGCGAGAATTGATGTCCTCACTAAAGACGCTATAGAGGATGTCTGCTTCGACGGCAGCGAAATCGGAGAGCTCTGGGACTATGCTGAGGAGGTCCCTAGATGAGATAGCAGCATGGACTCCCCCCGTGGTATAGTCAACTCTGCTTGCTATGGTGCCTCCGGTGCTAACAATACTCACCCGAGGGAGCCCCTTCTTTATGCTTGGGAGGGGTGGAGGGCTGAACTCGGGCTTATCTGCTTCACCTATCCGCTTGACCCGCGTTAAAGCATTGAAGGTGACCCCTAAATTATATCCGTTTCTAAGTTTAAGGACGATGTGATGTTCATCATCGCTCTCAAGGCGGGGCATCAGGGAGCCTTCGTATATAGTATTCTGGGACTCTACCTTGACAAAGTCCCCAATTCCAGCTCCGATGGCTTTGAGGGCCACCTTGAGTCTCCCCCGGTAGCCTTGTAGAGAGTCCTCATCCATTTAGAATCAGAACTTCTTATGCCGCAGGGGCTTATATTTGGTACTGCATAAAAACCTATATTATTGGACATCGGAGTAGAGAGATCGTTAGATAATCTATCGCGCTATTTGTGAACTGTTTGTTCCAAATATTTTGTTAACTTGGAAATTTCAGTAAATTTCATCTGTTTATACATGCGATCACATTTCAAAATATGTTTTTTAGATGATTGAGATTTTAATTAGGGATGGAACATCTTCACCTAGAGCGGGTCCCATCTAACTCGCGGCACTAACAACTCTAGTTTCCATGATGTGATGCTCACGTACAGTGAACGTTAAACAGTTAGATTGTGACAAATAGGATAATTTTATGGGGAGCACATTTGAGTATTATCCCGTTGTTCGAGTAGTTAAATCCGTTTCAGGGTCTTTTGGTTGAAGCCCAATTTAAGAAGTTTTTCCCTGATCTCTTGGTCTGAACATCCCTTTTCCCTGAGTTTTGCTGCCATGGACCTAACGCTCTCGACAGGTTCCCATGGATACACGATCCAAGCTTTTGTTTCTGCTGCATGGTAGTCCGGTATGAAACTAGTCCAGGGTTTGAGGTGGAGGGTCGCTACCTTAAGTTCTCTCGGACTCTTACCGAACACGTGGTCTTTCGCCACCTGAAGAGAGCCCCCAGTGTCAGACACGTCGTCAACCACCAGAACGCTCTTCCCTAAAACATCGGCGTTCAGGAGGTAGACTATCTTAGGTTTTTTGGCCGAATTGTGGATGTCTGAATAGAATTCAACCTGGACACTTGCCAACCGTCTTATGCCTAGCTGGTCACAGAGTATACGTGCAGGGTTAAAGCCTCCCCTGCTAATTGCGACTATGATGTCAGGACAGAATCCGCTCTCCATGATCTTCTGGGCGAGCTCCTCGGAGAGGCGTTCAATATCCTCCCAGCTTTGGTGGAGAAGTGTGAGGTCTCCAAAGTCGTCCATCTGTGAATCCCAACTGTGTAATGACGGTTTACATATCTCGGTTATATAACTGACCCTATACCCCGAGCCCCTCGGATTTGGGAGATACGTTAAATAAACCATATGTCATTTTTTCAATGAATCCGGAGCGAGAACTATTGTTTAGAACAGCCCTTTTTGTCGGAAGGTTTCAACCATTCCATTTTGGCCACCTCCATGCAATAAAAAAGATACTTGAGGAATCGGAGGAGCTCCTCATCGTGGTGGGGAGCGCTCAGATGAGCCACGAGCCAGATAATCCTTTCACTGCAGGGGAGCGTCTCGAGATGATTGGGAAAACACTGGCCGCCTCGGACGTGCCTATGGAAAAGTATATGCTCATCCCCATTCCAGATGCCCCTACCCACAGGGTTTGGGTTTCCCAGGTCGAGTCACAGACGCCCCGTTTCAATGTGGTCTATACTAACCAGCCTCTCACTCGGAGGCTCTTGATTGAGGCCAATTACGAAGTAAAAGGGATCGATTTCTACATGAGGAATAAATACGAGGCTACGGAGATTCGGC
Source organism: Candidatus Bathyarchaeota archaeon (assembly GCA_002726865.1). The sequence continues at coordinate 18,694 of PBSW01000067.1, read as the reverse complement.
GGAGAATACTCTCAGGGGAGGACTGGGAATCCCTTGTCCCAGCTGAGGTCTATAGGTACCTCCAGGAGATCGACGGTGAGGGTAGGATCAGGGACCTTGCAAAGTTAGACTCCGGCCGCGTTCATGATTAAAGAATTGCAGGATGATTGAACATGTGGCTTCAAGTTTCCCCCAAACTCGCTGCAAGGTTCCCTGGGCTTCGCGCCAAAACAATCAGGATGGAAGACGTCGAAGTCCACCGCCAGTCTGTTGAGCTTGAGGCATTCAAGATCGAGGTCATAGCGAATGCGCAGGCGAGATGGACACTGGACCAGCTCCGAGAGCATCCCCGGTTCAGGGCCTATAGGGACTTTTTCTGGAGGGTAGGGGTGGACCCCACAAAAATCAGGCCTGCCTCCGAAGCGCTCCTCAGAAGAGTGCTGAGGGGTCGCCGGCTCCCTATGATAAACACCTTTGTTGACGTCTACAATCTTGCTTCGGTCGAGTCCGCGATTCCTCTTGCGGCTTTCGACGAGGAGAGGCTCTCAGGCACTCTCTACCTGAGGGAAGCTGCTGTAGGGGAGGAGTTCCTTGGGATTGGGATGGCGACGCCCGTTGTTCTGGGTGGGGGGGAGCCCGTTATTGAGGATGGTAAGAAGCTGGTGGCCATCTATCCATATCGAGACGCTGAGGTGTGTAAAATCACCAAGGCCACGAGGGATGTACAGCTGTTGATCTGTGGCGTCCCTAATATCACCGAGGCCCTCCTCTCTAACGCCAGCAGGGTCGTCATTGAGTGGATTACTCGGTTCTGCGGCGGTTCTCAGACCTAGGAGGATTACTCATAATCGAGGTGGATGGTTCAATGATGGAGGGGGGCGGTCAGATCCTCCGGATGGCGCTGAGTTACAGCGCTCTGTTGGGAGTTCCGACGAGGGTCCACAACATCAGACAAGGGAGGAGTCGTCCCGGCCTTAGACCTCAACACCTCAAGACAGCAGAGGCTGTTGCCCTAATGTGCAAGGGTGAGGCTACAGGTCTGAGAATCGGATCCTCAGAGATAACGCTCCTGCCCGGCCCCATTTCGGGTGGAAACTTCGAGGTTGATATTGGTACAGCAGGTAGCATTACCCTATTGCTCCAGTGTCTAACCCCCCTTACCGCTTTTGCAGGAGCTCCCACAAGCCTTGTGGTCCATGGGGGCACTAATGTCAGATGGTCTCCTCCGATGCCTATCATGGAGAACGTGACCTGGGCCGCTTTAGAGTCAATGGGATTCCAGGGATCGCTCTCCGTGAAGAGAGAGGGTTTTTATCCTAAGGGTGGTGGGCTTGTTTCTGCAGATTTTAAATCTGTGGAGAGTCTTGCCCCGCTGATTGCTAAAGGTCAAAGAGTCTCAGCCGAACAAGGCGTCTCGATCTGCGGTAAACTCCCGGGTCACGTTGCTGAAAGACAAATGGGCGCGGCCAAAGCCCGGTTGAGGGCGGCTGGAATGGATGCCCACATTGATGTCAGGGTTAAATTAGGCAGGGAATCGCCGTTGTCTCCAGGGAGCGTCATTTGCCTGTGGGTTAGTGAGAGCCCAGGCATCTTCATTGGATCAAGCTCAATGGGGGAGAGGGGGAAGCCAGCAGAACAGGTTGGGGAGGAAGCAGTAGATGCATTTCTATATGAGGTTAGATCCGGTGCCGCCGTGGACCGCTTTACAGGTGACAACCTGATCCTCTGGTGCTCACTTGCAGAAGGAGAGTCGGATTTCACCGTGAGTCAGCTAACGAAGCACACTGAGACCGCTGTTGAGCTGGCCCAGATCTTTACAGGTGCAACTATCCGGGTAGATTCCATGGAAAACGGCGCTCGCATCCGGATAAAAGGGACCGGGCTCAGGAACCCATACATCGACTGATGGCGTGAAATCTATATTCCCCCGGGGCTTGATGGTCCTTTGATGCTTCAGGAGAGTCAGATTGATAGTCCTTAGATTTGAGCGGGGAACAGTAGTTGCGGAGGGCGGAGCCATTCCCTTTGGTGTGCGCGATGCCAGTAGCGGCAACTATCGTGCCTCTGCTCACCTGCACGACGTGATCGTCAAACGCCTGGCCTCGAAAGGTGTGGAGTTTCGGGATGAGGCCGTGGCAAACTTACCCCTTAGCCCTCTTTCCTCTAACTTCAAGCTCAGAGACTACCAGGATGAGGCTCTAAGAGCTTGGAGGCAGGCCGGACGCAGAGGGGTGGTGGTTCTTCCCACCGGCGCTGGGAAGACAGTGCTGGCGTTGAAGGCAATCGAGGAGCTGGGTAAGGCCACTCTCGTTGTAGTTCCAACCCTAGTCCTCGTAGATCAGTGGAGGGAGAGGCTAAAGGAGGCTTTCGGGATCGATGTGGGCGTCTTGGGGGGAGGGCATAGGGATGTACGAGCCATCACCGTATCCACATATGATTCAGCTGCTATCCAGGCCCCTACCATAGGGAACAGATTCTGTCTTATTGTTCTGGACGAGGTTCATCACCTCCCTGCCCCGAGCTATAGACGAATAGGGTTCATGTATACTGCACCCCACCGTTTGGGCCTCACCGCGACCTTGAGCAAGAAAGAGGGTGCGGCGGATGCCATAATGGAGATGGTTGGGGAGCTGGTATATGAGACCTTCGTGGATGACCTGGCTGGGGTGCACCTCTCTGACTACTCGGTCTGCACTGTTCGAGTGCCCCTTTCTGAGGTGGAGCAACTGGAGTATGACCGGAGGTTCTCGCAATACAGAGGCTATCTCCAGAGGCGGGGCATAAAGATCCGGAGTGCAAAGGACTACCAGCGATTCGTGCAGAGGACCGGAAGGGATCCTGAAGCGAGACGGGCACTCCTCGCGAGAAATAGGGCGATGGACCTTGCCCAGAACTCATCTAGCAAGGTGGTTTATCTGAAGGGGCTCCTAGAGGAGAACCAGGACGAGAAAGCCATCATATTCACCCGGCACAACAAGTTGGTTTACCGCGTCAGCCGGTCTATGCTGATCCCAGCAATCACCCATCAGACACCAAGAGAGGAGCGGCAAGAGATCCTGGCGGGGTTCAAGGAGGGGCGTTACCTACGAGTGGTGACGAGCCAAGTCCTAGACGAGGGGGTGGATGTCCCAGACGCCTCTCTTGCAGTCATCCTGAGCGGGACGGGAAGTGGAAGACAGTTTATCCAACGCCTCGGGAGGGTGCTCAGGAAGAAGGGAGGAAAAAAGGCGAAGCTTGTGGAGCTCGTCTCGATGGGGACCGCTGAGACTCGGGCCAGCAGGAGGCGGAAGCAATGATGCTCGACTCTGAACATATCCGGGTAAGGCGGAGGAAGGGAACCATGAAGCCTATTTATGCCTCTGAGGAGGAGCTGGGCCTCGCGAAGACCCTAATCTCAGTGTACCGAGATTCCGTGGAAAAGGCTCGGAGAGAGCTGAGAGGGGCTGTCTCGGGATGTGAGGAGCTGGGATACAACTATAAGTTAGTTAGGGGGCTTTCCTCACTTCTGGAGGAGAGGTGTGCCTTCGAGAGCAGGGAGGTTATATCTCCCCTCGAGGCAAGGAACGCGCTCTTCGGCGATGCGGGTCGAACAGTTGTCGCCACCGAGAAGGGAAGGAACCGGGTCATGGCCAACACTGCCTTCCGGCTTGGGATCTCTACCCTCGAGCTAGAGCAGAGTCTCTATGCTGATCTCGATGATGAGAAGATACTGGCAGAATTTAATGAGCCTGAGTCCCATGACCTGTTGAAGGAGTACAATTTTGCCCTCACGATAGCCGTGATTGCCCATGGAAAACGGCTCGAGGTTAGTTACAATGGCAGTGATGGTAGACTAGAGGACGCAATGGATAAACTTGGGAAGAGCAGAGTCTCGAGGTCCGGCGGGGTATCGAGGCTTGTCGTGGAATGGAGACCTAGTAACCGGAGTGGTTACCGGGGGGCACTCATCGAATTGGTCATTTCGAGGTTGTTACAGTTGAAGGGGTGGGCACTTTCAGTGGCAGTAATATTCCCGTTAAAAGTGGGACGGGCTTATAGGCTAGAGCTTAGAGGGGACGTCGAGGGGGGGATGCTGAGTGCAAACTCCACGGGGGAGAACCTCCTCATCCCGGAGGTACAACGCACTTCTCCCCCCTTCCTCCGATCCGCCCCCCCCTCAAAAGTGAAGTCTAGTGGGGGGGTTATCATTGTGGATGATGTTGCCCGGAAGATGAGACTCACAGAGTCAGAGGTCAGAATGATGTATCGTGAGGAGAATCTTCTCGATCTAGGGGGAGTGCTAATCTCCCGGGAGAAGAAGGAGGAGACTCTTAAGGCACTTGGAGGAGCATCTGATATGAAGTTCGATGCCGTGAGGGTTATGTTGAAAAGACTCGGGGTCAAGCAGCCCGTGCCAGTCCTCGAGGCGTTGGGATTCGAGATCGAGTGGAACCGAGACCGTAAGGAGAGCTTGGTATACCGTCTGAAACGGGGTGGTTGAGCCCTTGTTGATGGCTCGATAATACAAAGTTAATTGATATCTAATATTTCATAATATGCTGATTGGTTCGGTTCTCTATTTAATGCATTAACGGGGCAGGTATGAAAAAATTTTGACGGATGGGAATGCCACTATTTTACCAATCATGTTCTGACCTGCAAAATCAGATTTTCTCCACGATTTTAGGGTGTAACTGTGGTACTTTAGGCGCAGTCTGGACACGGTTCCTCAGAATATCCTTTATATCTGCCCTCTCTTTCTAACTGGTGGTTGGCAGATATGGGTTATCAGAACATACAAGGAGCCACCGTGGTGGGCCTCAGGTGCAGCGACGGTGTGGTGCTGGCCGCGGAGAAGCGGGTGAGCTGGGGTCGGATGGTGGCGAGCAGGCACGGGAAGAAAGTGTTCCAGATCACCCCGAATATGGGACTAGCCTTCGCGGGGCTGGTCTCTGATATGCAAGCAATGACCCGGGAAGTCACCGCTTACGCTAATTTATATGACTTAGAGCACAACCGGGAGATAACTGTGAGGTCAATGGCTAAATTGATCTCAAATATGCTTTTCCAGAGGCGAATGATGCCTCTACTCATGGAGACTGTAGTGGGGGGAGTCGACATTGACGGTCCAACGCTCTTTTCCATGGACCCTGTGGGGAGCCTGATACCTGACCCCTTCATCACCGCGGGGAGTGGTGCGCCTATCGCGATGGGATTGGTAGAGGCCAAATACTCTGAGTCAATGGATCTAGAGGCTGGAGCCAAGCTTGCGCTGGATGCGATCAGGTCCGCTGTGGCCAGGGACGTGGTCTCCGGTGACGGCGTGGATATATTGTTAATCCGAAGGGATGAGACCGAGGAAAGAACCCACACTACAAAGTCCTGACCGGCATCATGCCTGGATTATAGGAATTTTTCACCTCGGCGTGAGGATACCCATGGAGTTTTTGCACTTTTATTATCTTATGGGTCACATTTTTTTATGTTGAATGAGATCTTTTCTGAGCATTTTCAGTTTTATTTTTAGGTAGATTCGGGTTTTCCTCGCATGTGAGCGCAATAAAAATTAGGATGATAAATATTTTTGGTTTATTCATCCGCAGAAAAACTAAAACGCACCTCTAGTTTAGCAACGAGCTGGTGTGAGAAGAAAAATTAATAATAAATTTAAGGAAATATCGATATTCTTTATCTGAGAGAGAAGGTCCACTATTTTTTCCTCTTTTACTTCTGCAAAGCTTAATTCGCGTGAATAAATATCCCGGGTAAAGGATTAAATGGGGGTCGTTTATTAACAATTGTTGCTATGGGCTGGTAGTTCAGCGGTATGAATGCTCGGCTCGCATCCGAGAGGTCGGGGGTTCAAATCCCCCCCAGTCCACCAAAAATATTAGACGATAACTCTTCATTATATCCGCCCAATCGTGCGCCTTCTATTTTAACTTCATGTGAATTTATTTAGTCAGGATGAAGTTAACGACGTCTTTAAAATCATTCTCAATTATTGTAAATTAGCTTGCTCAAAAATATCGTATAATCGTTCCGCACGTGCAGTATTCACTCTTTTGGTATTCTATATCCTCTAGAGAAGCATGATCTTTATCGGGATTTGCTGTAATCCATTTGCTACTTTTGGAGTGTCTTCCTTATTGCTCATATATTTGAGCTAGCAGTGTCTGCCTGTTATGGTACTTTTTTTCAAGAATTTTAGTGAGCAGCTTAAAATCGCCACTTTTTCCCTTTTTTTAACCTCCTATCCTATTTGAACGCCGCAGAGATGGACCCTTACCCCTAGGGTGTGGAACATCGATGCCTTTACGGCTAGAGCTTTATCAGAAGTCTCAGGGTCCGGCGCGTACACCACATTGATATGGTTGGACTTGTGCCTCGCCATCATTTGGTCCCTGGAGACGCCGTGGAGCACCGCGTGCATGATGGGCCACTGGGGGGTTGTGGCTAGAAGCCTCCTTTCGGTCTCTTCTTCTGGCAGATCCACTACTGTTGCCCGACCCATGTCGACATGGAGCCCCCCGTTCATCACATAGACTCTGCTCCAAACTATGTCGCCGGGCTTGCTCACCCCTTTTAGGGTCCCACCTCCGAGGCGGAAGTACATCGGGGGCTGCCTTTCGCTAGAGGCTCCCGTGTACCCTCCAACAAAGTGTGATGCGGGGGCGGACCCTGAGATAAGGAAGACCCAGACAAAGTCGTTGATGTTGTTGCTCTTGTAGTATTCTCCCCAACGGATATCGTGGAGGGTAGTGGAGGGGTCAAGCCCCATCGCTGTCCAGACCCGGTTAGTAATAAGAGAGTCGAGCCCGGTGCACTCATCCACCTCGTTGAAGTGGGGCAGAGCTTTCCCCCGATAAAGCTCATTTCCCGTCATAGGATCGAAGACAGGGGGCCTGTCTGGGTTGTTAAGTAGCCCCTCAGTTAGGTCTGAAGCGGGAACCAAATCCTTGAGCCCTTGTTGATATTGGATCCCGATGGTGTCACAACCGAATTTGGCCGCGATCCTCACCGCAGCTATGTACATCTTACACTGCTCAAGTAACTATTGGTCGGTTAGTTCCGTCTCCTCATCTGTCCCCGTGACGAAGGTCATACCCCTCTCGTCGAGCCAGCCCCTTACGCTCTGGGCCTCCTTATCGGTGACCTCGCGCATGGCAACAAAGAGGTCCGACTGGCTAAGGCGCTCCTTGTAAACCCCTAACTTATTGAGCTGCTCATCATCGATGATCGCGTTGTACATTCCCATGCACCCTTCGTCGAATATTCCCATTATTGCCTTTGATTGCATCAGCTCCTTGGCGAGTGATATACCCAGCTCAGACTCAACGGAGGGTAGTCTTCTTTGATCATAGTCCAGTACGTGGCTTGTATCGTGGGTGATCCTACCTTCGTCTATCCACTGGTGGATCCCGTTAAGGAAGAAGTTGTCAGTGAAGTCTATGCTCCAGATGGTACTAAACTTGACGCCCATCTTAGTAAGGGAGGCGTTGAGGTTGAGCATACCAACGAGCCCCGGCCACTCCCCGCTCCAGTTAGCCAGTGTGAGGATAGGTCCTCGGTGATCCCTGAGTCCCGCGAGGACATGGTGACTGTACTGCCACACAGCCTCTGCGACAATGATCTTTGCCTCTGGGTGGATTCCCTTGAAGACGTCCATTCCTATGCGTTGGTTCCAGATAAATCCGTGGCCTAATTGGGGGTCGTATTCATGGCCTCTGATGAGTGTGATACCTTCATTTGCAAAAGCTTTTATCACTTTCACCTCCATCGCCTTTTGGGCAGCCCAGCAGGTTCTATTCGCGGAAAGACGGAGGTCACCGCTTGCCACGAGGATCGCCGTATTTGCTCCAATAGGTTCTGGAATCTCTATTCTAGGAATCCTATAACCTGCCATGAACTCTTTCTGGCCCAGATCAATATATAATTCGATCATCAGGAGTCATGGAGAAAAGTCTTTTTCAATCGCCGATACCCAGAAAGGAAAAGGTTTCCAGTATGGCAAAGACCCGAAACTTCAATGAGAACTACCCCGTCAAGGACTTTTACATGAGGTTCGACCAGAGGGACACCGCTTTCGGGCAGCGTCTAAAAAGAACCGGGAGTATCGTGAACTTTGGGGGAGACGAGGACAAAACTGAGCGGATCAACCAGGGCATTTCCGGTTTTTCTCTGGTAGATTATGCCTTCAACTCCGCTGCTGGAATGTATGAAACCCTTCCAGGGAAGCACGACTCCCAGGGAACAGGTTTCTACTCTTGGGAACCCTTGGGAGTAGCCAGAAAGCCTGAGGGAGTCCTCCGTTGGGAAGGAACACCTGAGAAGGCAGCGAAGATAATTGTCAAGGCCGCAAAATATTTTGGTGCCGCTGGTATCGGGTTCACGAATATCGATAAGCGATGGGTCTACACCTACGCTAGGTTTGGGAGGGAGATTGTCTTTGAAGACGTCGAGGAGGGCTATCTCACTGATAAAAAAGCAGTGATCCCAGAGAGCCACAAATGGGTCATTGCCCTCACCGTTCCCATGGAGTATGAGGAAACGAGGTACAGCCCCACCCGGCTAGAGGTCGCCACCGCGATGGGGTACAGCAGAATGCATCTACTTGCAGGTCATGTCGCCGAGTTCATTAGAGGCCTCGGTTACCACGCAATCCCCTGTGGCAACGACACTGCTCTTAGCGTCCCCATCGCAATCCAAGCTGGTCTGGGCCATTTGGGACGTCACGGCCGCCTTATCACCTGGGAGCGAGGCCCCTTGGTTCGGATCTGCAAGATTTTTACAGATATACCCCTTCCCCAGAGTCCCCAGGCCCCCGGGGGCATCATCGAATACTGTGAGGTCTGTAAAAAGTGTGCAAAACACTGCCCTAGTCAAGCGATCGCCCATGGTCCTCGGGAGTGGATGGGACACAAGGGGTTCAATAATTCCGGAGCACTCAAGTGGTACAGCAACGCTGAAAAGTGCCTTGACTATTGGCATGAGATAGGACATGGATGTAATAACTGCTTTATGGTCTGCAGCTTTACAAAGCCCTCGGGGCTCAAGCATTCCGTGATAAAGTGGTTTATCAGAAACGTCCCGCTCCTGAATCGTTTATGGGTCTGGGCTGATAACGCCATGGGCTACGGTAAAATGAAGGATCCGATAAAATACTGGGAGCAAACCCTATGAGTTACATCAACTCCAACATCGTATTCTCGGATTGGAGGAGTATTGTCTATTTCTACGTCAGGATCTTTTGTTGCACTCAGGTACCCCCCTAGAGAGACCTGAGCGAGCACCAACGCGAATAATTTAGGCGATGCGGCATCTGAATAAAAGATATCCGCGGACATATACCTTACGAACAGGGTTTTATTACGAGCTAGGGAGAGGGTCTTGGAAGAACCAAGTACATGCCCTAGTTCAGACCTGTCGAAGACCGAGGATAAGTTTTTTTCCATCTATGTCAAATTCTTCTCTGTAAACGCCTCTTGGGAACTTGCCCTTAGTAAGCTCTATAGAAAGAGTTTCTGCCTTAATGTAATCCTCTTCAACTTTGAATACCTTCTCAATGAAGGGATCTCCGGTGTAGAAGGTTGTGATGTTATCATCGATCTCAAAGTCGGCCTGTTTCCTCAAGGATTGGATCCTCCGGACAATATCCCGGGCGATTCCTTCCCTCTCTAGATCCGGGGTAATTTCAGTCCTCACGCCTACTAGAAGCCCTGACTCCTCAACCACTGAGTATCCCTGAACTTGAACGGGGGTCACTTTTACTTCCTCCGGAAGGATCTCCACTATTTCTCTGGAGACGGTGATTTCCAATACTTCGCCGTCCCGGAGTTTAACGGCCTCGGACTTGCCCAATGCCTTTATCGCCTTTGCGACATTTTGAACGTTTCTACCATACTTTTTCCCAAGCAGAGAGTAGATGGGTTTCACCTCAAGGCCCATTAGCGCCTCGCTCTTACCTGTGAACCTCACTGATTTGACGTTAAGTTCTTCCTTAACGATGATTCTTAGGCTAGTAAGGGTCCTAATGGATTCAATATCGGCCACGACAACCGCTTCTGCTAGTGGCTGGCGGAGTTTAATGCCGCTGGTGTTTCGGGCGGCACGGCCCATGCTGCTAACTCTAATAGTAAGGTCCATCCTCTTCATGAGCTCCTCATCGATAAGGGCTTCATTGACCTCAGGCCATGAGCAGAGGTGGACGCTCTCAGGGGCATCAGGCTCGACTCCTCGTACCAGCCTTTGATAGATCGCCTCTGTGAGGAACGGAGTGATGGGGGCCATGATCAGGGTCAGCGTCTTGAGGCAAGTGTATAGAGTGGAATATGCTGCCCGCTTGTCATCATCAGCCTCGCTCCTCCAGAACCTCCGTCTACTCCTCCTGATATACCATCGGCTGAGGACGTCAACGAACCTTTCGGTCTTCTTGCAGCTGGAAAAGACTTCATAACTAGCTAGCTCTTTTGTAGTGTGCCTCACCAAGGAGTTTAGCCTTGATAGTATCCACTTGTCCATCTCAGTAAGGGCTTCGGGCTGCTGCTCTGGAGTCCATCCGTCAAGGGATGCGTAGATGCTGAAGAAGTTGAAGATATTCAGCAGAGGCATGAAAAAGAGGCGCTTCACATCCCCTGCTCCTGTATACCCAAAGAGAATATCGTTCTCAGGCTTCCAACTGCAGAAGAGCCACCTCATAGTGTCGGCCCCCATTGTCTCCGCTGCATCGTCGAACCAAATCGCGTTACCCCAGCTCTTGTGCATCTGGCGTCCGTCCTCTGCTAGAACCGTACCGTGGCCCATAACTACCTCGAAGGGGGTCTTACGCTCTAGAATGGTGCTCATTGCGAGCATAGAGTAGAACCAGTTCCTAAACTGGCCTATATAGCACTCTGTAATGAAATTGGCGGGGAACCACTTTTTCCAGTATGATTGATCGGTCCTATAGTCTAGTGTAGAGTATGCGACTATACCGGCGTCAAGCCAGGGGTTCCCAACGTCAGGGATACGGCTCGCTGTGCCACCGCATTTATCACAACGTATTTTGACGGCATCTAGGTAGGGTTTGTGGGGGCTGTGACCGTTGAATTCTTCCCAGCCACTTATGGCTCTCTGCTCTAGATCTTCCTTGCTCCCCACTACGTCAAACCAGTTACAGTCGGGGCAGGTCCAGATGGGAAGGGCAAGACCATAGTAGCGCTTTTTAGAGATCATCCAGTCTTGCATGTTCTTGAGCCAATCTAACTCCCTAGAGAGGCCGAATTCGGGTATCCACCGAGCCTGTTTTGCGGAATCCATCATCTGATACCTGAGATTTGTCTCCTTCTCCTTTTCGGTGATCTCATCAAAGGGCTTATCGATGCCTCGACCCATGTTGATGAACCACTCCTCGGCATGGAGAAAGACTAGCTCGCTACCGCACCTCCAGCAGACGGGATATCTGTGAGTATAGTCCTGGACTCTGAACAGAAATCCCTTATCCTTTAAGTTGTCGAAGATTGTCAGGGGTGAGTCGTATACATGGGTTTTGGAGAGCTCTCCGAGCCCTTCTTTGAAAATGCCGTACTCATCTAGTGGCCCCACCACAGGGAGATTGTTTTTAATCCCTAACTCATAGTCTTCCTTGCCGGCCCCTGGGGCGATGTGAACCATCCCAGTTCCCTCAGTTTCTCCCACTTCTTCCCAGGAGATGATCCTATGGGCCTTAGGGACCCCGAGACTCTTTGGCAGTTCCAACTCGTCGTATGGTCCATCGTAGCTCCAGTCCAGCATCTCCGCTCCCTTGAGCTCTTCTAGGACCTCGTATCCCCCGTCAGGGAAAACTGTGGATAATGTCCCTTTGGAAAGATAGAGAAGCTCATCCTTGTGGCTTACTTTTACGTAGTCAAGCTCTGGGTGGACGGCAACCGCCACGTTGGATGTAAGAGTCCAGGGGGTAGTTGTCCAGAGCAAGAGCCTCCCCTCACGCCCTCTTAATGGGAATCTGAGGTAGACGCTAGGGTGAGTGATTTCTCGGTATCCCTCGGTCACGATCTCGTGCTGGCTAATTCCAGTGCTGCATCGTGGGCACCACGGCATCGCGTCGTGTCCTTTGTAGATGAGTCCTCTCTCGTGAAGCTTCTTAAGGACGCTCCAGATCATATAGTTATTCTCGTCGCTGAGGGTATAGTAACTCCCTCCTAACTCTCGAGAACCCAGCTTACCGACGAGCTCCTCTGCGGTCCCCGATACAGGGCCGTGGGTTCCCACGTATGTAGTCTCTCTCATTGGGGTTTCCATAGCTTCCTTTAGTTTCCGGAGTTCAGTTGGACTATTCCAGTCGGTCCACATCCCGAGCCTGATTGACTGCTCCGTCTGAACCGCTGAGAATTCTAACACTCTTTGCTTACACTTCTTCACAAACTCCGCGACGCCGTATCTCTCAATGTCCCTTTTGGACTTGAAACCGAGCTCCTTTTCTACCTCAACCTCGATCCAAAGCCCTTGACAATCAAAGCCATTTTGGTTCCTCACCTCTCGACCCTGCATGAACCAGTATCGGGCCCAGAGATCCTTGTAAGTGCGCCCCCAGGCGTGGTGAACTCCCATGGGGTTGTTCGCAGTTATGGGACCATCGATGAAGGTCCAGGGCTGTCTCCCAGCCTGAGTGGCAACCCTCTTCTCGTAGATTCTGTTCGAGTTCCAGAAATCCATGACTTCCCTGTCCATGGATGCTAAATCCACCTTGCTATCTAACTGCTTAAATATCATCAATCGTCACCCGTTCGCACTGCCAGAAACCTTTGTTGAAACACAACCGGGTGTCCATTGTTATAATCTCATTAAATTTAGCGGTCACCGGACATCCGAGGCACCAGAAGAATGGGTCTTGTATCCGAATAAAAAAGTTGAGGTAAGCCGTTACCTTATCTTGTTGATTTGAACTCGTTTAATAGGAACATGCAGAATGCACAGATCAACAACGTTGAAGAGGGAGCGCGTGAGGAACTCTATTAAAAATTCTTCCTTCGCCTTGCATACGCTGAAACCAAAGAATGTTTACCTAGATCTGTTCTGTACCAGTTGAGAGATATTACTTGGATTAGCAGGGTTCAAATATACGTCATGAACTCAACTGAGGTCAAACTCCTCTACCTTGATAAGGGGCTTCCGCATCGATGAAATACTTTTCAAGGGCGATTTGAATTTAAATTAGCGAGTCTGAGGGGAACAGCTGTGGAAATCGTTATAGTCGGCATGGGGTACGTGGGCATACCAGTAGCCGCCCTCTTCGCAGACGTCGATGGGTTCAACGTCACTGGGGTACAGCGGAGGTCCAAACGGTCGGGGTGGAAGATCGATCACCTCAACAACGGTAAAAACCCCATAGAAGGTGAGGAACCAGGACTCGCAGACCTCATCAAGAGGGTCGTGGAGAAGGGGGCGTTCAGAGCCACCGATGATACATCGGTCTACGGTGAAGCAGACGCCATTCTCATTGCCGTACAGACACCAGTTGACGAGAACCAACTTCCACGGTACGAGTCTTTAAGACAGGTCTCCCATGAAATTGGAAGTCAGTTGAAAAAAGGGACCCTCGTGATCTTGGAGTCTACTGTTGCTCCTGGGACCTCCGAGAATGTCGTTAAACCAATCCTTGAGGAGCAGTCCGGGATGAAGGCAGGAGTGGATTTCAACCTCATCTTCTCCTATGAGCGGGTTATGTTAGGCCGCCTCATCCATAACCTCACTAAATTAGACAGGATCATCGGGGGAATCACCCCCGAGTGTACAAGGAGAGGCATAGAGCTCTATTCTCATATCGTGGATGCCAAACTCCATGCAACTGATAGCCTCACGGCAGAGGTATCCAAGGTGACAGAGAATACGTACAGGGATGTCAACATAGCCTTTGCCAACGAGATAGCTATTATCTGCGAGAGTCTAGGCGTTGACGTCCATGAGGTTAGACGCCATGTAAACTCCCTCCCACATATCCCTGGAGATCCCGGGAAAAACCCCCTCAGAACTATGCACATACCCGGAGCCGGTGTTGGGGGGCACTGTCTCCCAAAGGACCCATGGCTCCTCAAGTACGGTCTCGATACGTATGGCAATTTTAGTTTTGATCCTAGGCTGATAATAGAGAGCCGGCGCATTAACAATTCCATGCCGAGCCATATGGTAGAGCTCATTAAGGAGGCATTGAGCAAAAAGGGCATCAATATAGAGGACGCCAAGGTTACCCTCTTAGGGGTGGCATTTCTTCCCAACTCAGATGACACCCGGAATACTCCGACATATTCCCTTTATAATCTACTCAAAGTGCTCTGTGCGGAAGTAATAGCCCATGATCCCTACGTCAAGGAGTATGAAAATCTAGAGATTAGCAATGATTTAGAGGCGACTATTAACGGCAGTGACGCCATTGTCCTTGTTACACGACATGAGGAGTACAAAGAATTGTCCCCGACATTATTGAGGGCAAAGATGAGGACCCCCGTTATAGTCGACGGACGCAACAATTTCAATCGGAAAACGTATCTCGAGGCAGGCTTTGCTTTTCTAGGGGTAGGGATCCCACGAGAATAAACTACGCCTTCTTCAACTGTTGATAGAGCCGCTATGTCTAATGACGTTTAAAAGTAGAGACTTAGTTTAGATGTCTATGGATAAACTGGCCATCAATGGGGGCCCACCGATTTCGGAGAGACGGATCGCGATCGCAAAGCCTGTATTCGATGAGAAGACCATCCAAGATGTTGAAGAGGTCATCAGATCAGGGTATTTGAGGCAAGGCCCAAAGACAAAGCTCTTCGAGGACAATTTTGCAGAGAGGGTTGGGGCGAAATATGCATATGCGGTCTATACTGGAACGGCTGCTTTACATGTTTCATATCTATCCGTCGTCAAGCCGGGGGATGAGATTATAGTGCCCTCGTTCACTTTCTTCGCAACCGCCAGCATGGCAATCCATTCAAATGCTGTACCAGTCTTCGCAGATATCGACCCTGGGACGTTCCTCATTGATACCGAAGACGTGAAAGAAAAGATCACGACCAAGACGAAAGCGATAGTCCCGGTCCACCTATTTGGGAACGCTGCTGACATGGACGCCCTATCAGACATCTCAGATGACCATGACATCAAAATAATCAGCGACTCCGCCCAAGCCCATGGAACCGAGTACGCCGGGAGAGACCTAGGCTCCTATGACGATCTCAACTGCTACAGCTTCTACCCGTCAAAGACCCTCACCACCGGAGAAGGGGGGATGGTCACCACCAACGATAAAGAGTTCGACAAGATCGGTCGCCTCCTAAGGAGCCACGGGGATAACAGTCGATACCACCACGTCATGATGGGGCTCAATTACAGGATGAGCGACATCATGGGGGCCATCGGCGTCAACCAACTCTCCAGACTCGACGAATTCCTCGAGACACGGAGGCATCTGGGTAACAAATATCTCGAAGGAGTCTCAAAGATAAGCGGGATCACCCCACAAAAAGTCGGGTCAAAAGTCAACCACGCCTACAGTTACTTTTCCTCGGTCCTCGAGCTGGATGAACTCAAGTGCACCAGAGACGAGTTCGTAGAGGCCGTGAACGCGGAGAACATCGACTGCGCAGTCCACTACCCGATGCCGTTGAACGTTCAGCCTGCGATACTTGACATCATGGAGCCTGCACCCTGCCCAGTCTCTGAGAATGTCTCCGCTAGAATATTCTCGCTTCCGATGCACGCTGAATTGACGAATGCAGACCTTGAGACCATCCTTAGAGGAGTTGAAAAGGTGGTCTCCCATTATCAAAAATAGGATTTACCCTAGTTTCATTTCTATCTCATATCCGGGTAAGACTGGGATTGGAGTTTCTTTTTCCTCCTGGTCTCGACCCAGCTTCCATAGATACCCCTCAGAGCTCAGAGCCCCCAGATTTGATCATTTTCGACCGGGCTTACGAGAACTTCAGCAGTGCGATCCGAAGCCATCTCGTTTGAAAAATGAGGTTATAGGATAATAATTTACTCATTCAGTGAATGAGCAGGAGCTTGAAGCTTACATAAAATGGGGTTCGGTGGAGTAGTCTTTCTCCCATTCACCCTTTTTTTCGTTGAACTCATCTATAGAGTACCTGATCCTGGCGGGATTTCCGTAGACCACCACATCTGGTGGGACATCCCTCGTGACTACAGAGCCCATCCCCACCACGGAGCGTGCTCCAATCCTGATCCCGGCTTTAAGGACAGCACCAGCACATATGACAGCGCCATCCTCGACTGTGACCCCCACCATCTTGGGAGACATGGGGAACGGGTCATTGGTAAATACCACTCCAGGACCCACGAAGACCCCGTTCCCGATCACCGTGAGAGGCGGAATGTAGGCGTTCCCCTCTATCTTGCAGTCCCTACCGATCTTGACACCGTAATCTATGTGGACGAGGCTCCCAATCTTGGTGTTGTCTCTGATCTCGGCGCCGTCCCCTATATATGTGAAATGCCACATTCTGACGTTGTCGCCCAGCTTAACATTCTTCCCGACATGATTCATGACCCCTGACACTGTAACACCATACCCAGAAGTAGCGATCAAAGATAAAAAACTTCTAGAGAAAAACAAATATGGACTTGCATAATATTTTAATCACTTGTTTCTCCGCGTCTAATATGTAAAAAATGAAATATGTTTATCTCCACGATTTAATTCTAGACCAAAGATATACCGTTTGGGCTGAATAGGCTTGGGTACTTACGCGTGAAATAATATGCAAAATTTATGTATTTGATATTATAAAATAGAATTAAAATGGTTAAACTTTTACAAGTAGGAAATCTTAAGGCAGAAAAAAATGAGAAAGCATATGGTTTTTGGAAAATAGCGGAAACACCTAGTACAGATATTGCATTACCAATTATTTTGATAAACGGGAAAGGTGATGGTCCAACTCTTTGCATTACCGCAGGCAGTAAACCCTGTGTTTATGCTGGAATAGAGGCGGGTATTAGGATCTCTAAATTAATTAATCCTGAAGAATTAAACGGTAAGCTCATAATATGTCCTGTAATTGACATTCCAAGTTTCAACACAATTACCTCAGATGTCTGTGCTATTGATCTCAAGCCAATTCCTAGAGAACCAAGAGAAACTGGTTCTATATCTAACATTATTGGTAAAGCTAGAAGAAAATTAATCTCAATGGCAGATTACGCTATTGATCTTCACGGCGGGGACCTTGATGAAAACTTAATTGAAGGAATCGTAATATCCGGATGGACCGGCGACATTGGTTACGATGAAAAGGTTATCAACTTAGTCAAATGGTTTAGGCCTAAGGCCTGGCAGAGAAAACCCGCCCTAATGACAAAAACTATTCCAAGTATTTTAATCGAGTCAGGTGGAGGCGGCAAACTCGAAGAAGGTCAGATCGATTTTCATATCCAGGGCCTAATAAATGTCATGAAGGGGCTTAAAATGATTGATGGTGAGCCGAAATCATCCATTCCACCAGATTTTGTTTACGGCATCGGTCAGAGGTTTGAACTTCGGGCAGGTCGTGGAGGGATCTATTATAGCAAAGTGTCTGCTGGAGATCATCTTGAAAAAGGGCAGGTGATAGGCACAATTGGCAATTTGTTCGGTGATACCGTTGAGACCTTAACCTCCCCTGTGACTGGAAGAATTATAGCATATTGGGATGAGAATAAAGTTTTAAATACAGGTGACATTATCGGAGTGGTCTATGCATCGGATACGGAAACAGACTATACAATCAAACCACCAAAAGGATAAGTTCAATAGGGTTAAATTATTTTTATCTCTGCAGTTTTTTTATTAACTTTTATTTCTTTTTGTCCTGTAAGATTTTTTGTGGATTATCTTAACTATGTATATTTGTCTCCACATGGAGAAGCTTTTTCCTTCTGAAACGGGGGGGTACCGATAAGACTAATCCTGATCCTAGGGTAAATGTATCCGGTATGCCGTTACCTCAAATAACGAAAAACGCGCCTTATTATAGACTCTACAGTATCTAGTTTCCACGGTTCTCTCCTCTATAAGTTGTATTGGGTGGGCGCAAAGGGATCCGGTTAGTCCTCAACCTTTACCCCCAGATGGAGGATCACGAGTCCGATGAAATAGATCACTGTAGTGATAACAAATATCGGATAGAGTCCGTACGTGTCTGCGATATAGGCGGCGACCATAGCGGAGACAGGCATTACAATGTTGTAAGGAATTGAAGAAAGTGCAAAACCTACTCCTTTCTGATGAGGTGGTGAAAGGCGCGCAATAAGAGTCATATGGGCGGGCATGCCGAGAGTGCCAAAGAAACTGTGGATTATATAAGCGATCATGAAGAACCAGTATCCCCTAACTAAAAAAGCGAGAGCAAAGAATGCATAGGATCCAAAGAGAGTCATTACAAACCATCGTTTCTCTCCATATCGGGAGGCAAGTTCTCCTCCTAGGGGATTGGCAATGATGCCAATCAGAGAGCTGACTCCAAGCATCATACCTATTTGGCCAATTGTCCATCCTTGGACCTCTACGAGCCAAATGCTCATGAAACCTGTGGTGAGGCCTCCCCCAAAGCGTCTCACGGCGGCAGAGAAGAGAAGAAAGACCATACTAGAGTTGAGGAGAGTTTCAACAGTTTCTCCTTCATCCCAGGATTCCCGGACCTCTTTCGTCAACATCTCAGAGGCGGGTTTCACAAAATAAAGGGCAACAAGCCCCAGTAGTATTGGAATG
>PBSW01000066.1 GCA_002726865.1 Candidatus Bathyarchaeota archaeon | reverse complement strand
TTTTTCCAGAAAAAAGACAAGATGATCTTGAATGAAAGGCGGACTAGTCATTAGCATCAGTGGCGTAGATGGTACTGGCAAAACGACCCAAGCAGCTTTACTCATCAAATATCTTCGCCATAGAGGTTATAGATGCATCTATTCACACGTTAGGTTCGGCCATTTCTTTTCAGTGCCTCTATTAGCCTTGGCGAGGATCGGGGGATTTACTAGAATATACAGAACTGCACAAGGCACTGAGATTGGTATGCACTTTTTTGGAAAATCGAAGGCATTGGCCAGCCTTTACCCCATTACATTCTACATTGATACAGTCATTAACATGGCACTCAAAGTACACTTGCATACATTATTTGGTCGGATAGTAATCGCAGATCGCTTTGTCTATGACGGACTAGTTGATCTTATGGTATCAACAGGAAGAACCGACTTGCTGAGAAGTACAATAGGTCGACTACTGCTCAGATTAGTTCCAAAAACACATGTGAAAGTTGGCCTCTCTCTTCCACCTGATCTATTACGATATAGACGGGAGGAGCTAGAGTTTGATGTCACTCTTGACGAACGACAGCTGCTTTTCACTAAAGTTACCGAAGAACTCGGAATTCCAATAATAAGCACAGAGGGTTCAATAGGAGCCATACACAACCTTATCTTAGAAAAGCTGTGGTTGGACTATGGACGAGTCTAGTGTTTACTTCAAAATCTTACATAAAGAAACCATACCGTCGCCTATAAGAAAGCTGATCGTAATAGGATCAAGCTGGGCCTTCCAGAGTATATTCCATGTAGATAGAACTGAGCTACTCTTCAAGCTAGTGCTCGAGCTGTTGTTTCTAGGTGTAGTAAGCTACACCCTTAGCACAGTCCTCCAGTTGCATATGGGCTGGACAATTCTATTGGGGTTCCTGATAGCGCATACCATGAACTATCTTTTCAACGGCCAATTTTTTGTGGCGCTCAAGAATGCTGGTCTTTCCCACGTTAGCCATACTAAGTTCAAGAATTTTGCACTACAGCTGGAACAACGAGTCTGCTCTCAAGATAGCATCCTTGCTGGGATGATGATCGGGAGTATTTCGCGTGGAAAATTGACTGCAACTTCGGATTTGGATGTGCGGATTCTAAGGAAAAGAGGAATTGTAAACGGATTGAAGGTGTCTGTCTTCCTCCTTCTTGAGCACAGTCGCGCTCTGGCGTCGGCTTTCCCACTCGATATCTATGTAGCAGATAATGTTGAATGGTTCAGAAAGAAAGTTAAGAACGATGTACCGATTATCCTATATGACCCAGAAAATATTCTATCCACAGAGTACATTCGAACAACTCGTTTTTCGGACGTTCTTGGAAAAGATGGAGAAGGAACCTAATGATATCAACTAAAGCTTTGGTGAGATACGAACACGTCTGGGAATTTCTCGCCTGGTTTATTCTAGGAGAAGATTCCTAAACTATGGATGATTGAGATACGTCACAATTTAAACCATGGAGTATGGAGACACAGCTGGAAAACCATGAAGGCTTGTCTAGTGTCCTCTCATGGAGGTCATCTGTATCAGCTTTGGCTGTTAAGAGAAGCATTCAAGGGATTTGAAGTGTTTTACATAACCTATCATGGTTTCTCAGGCTCCGAAATAAGACCAAGATACTACCTGAATAACATAGGCCGAAACCCTTGGCGAATGATAATGGCCTTCGCAATGATGCTTCGAATTCTAATCAAGGAAAAACCAGACGTCGTCATATCGACTGGCTCTGAGATAGCTGTACCCGCGTTATTTGTAGCAAAGATCTTGGGGATTCATGCAATCTTCATCGAGAGTGTAGCGCGTATTCTTTCACCCTCAGGGACGGGAAGACTAGTTTACCCGATTGCGGATTTATTCCTGGTGCAGTCGCAGAAGCTTCTTGAAAAATATGGCTCCAAAGCGCGCTATGTGGGGTCAATAATATGATTCTTGCGACAGTCGGCAACCATACCCAAGCTTTTGATAGACTCATACAAGCTATCGATAATATTGCTCCAACGATCAGTGAAGAAATCTTGATTCAGGTCGGAATTAGTAGATACAAGCCGGTGAATGCAGCGTACTTCGGATTTGTGGGGGAGTCCGAGATGGACCAGCTAATGGCTCAGGCAAGTATGATTATTTCTCATTCTGGAGTGGCATCGCTTTTGAAGGCCTTATTTCTTAGGAAACCTACCATAATTGTTCCACGGTCGAAGAAATTTGGTGAGCATATTGATGATCATCAGCTAGAACTAGCTATGAGATTATCTCATCTTAGGGGAATAAAAGTTGTGGACAATACAGCATCTCTGTCCGAAGCCATAAGAGAGCTCCGCGGATCAACTCCTTTACTGGCTTTGACTAGTTCCCGGCTTCTTAGTACATTACAGGGATATCTTGAGCTGTTGAGACGGCAAAAGAAACATGGTTAGTGCAAGAAGATACCAGCTCAGAAATTGGAGGTAGCGTTTACTTTGGAGCAATGCGTCTATTGAAAGTCTGTGTAATATGCCTCAATTTCCATAAGGGGAATGTACACCAACAGCCTCGGAGGTACATATATGAAATTACAAAGCGCTTGACTCGAGACAACCCAAACACGGTTTTGTTGACTGATGCATTCCCTAGACGACCTAAAGAACAAAAGATAGAAGAGTTGCATATACGGAGAGTCTCACAAATTCATGCCCTATTCGGCAAAAAGAGAAAAGAGTTTCTCAAAGAGATAGAGATACTATCACCTAGCGTAATTCTTTGGACGATTGGTATAACGAGCTTTCTTCGTCCTGGAGTCTTCAAGCAGATTGGAAAGCCAATCATAGGAATTTACACTAGTCCACATTATGGACTGTTTGACCTGATCAGGCTTGGACTAAAGGATTTCTTGCGCAACCTCCCGTTGCTTGCTGTACATATTGCAGGGTTAGCTGTCCCCCGAATCATAGTTAGGCAAATTCTCAACTCACAGATGTTTTATCGCGTCATTACTGAAAGCAGAGCAGCCAAAGAGGGATTGACAAAAATGGGTGTACGAGCAGATAAGATTGAAGTTGTTTTACCTGGTGTCGATAATCGATCTCTCGTTGCTGCTGATAATAGTTCGGAGCCATCTAATTGTTTTACAGCTGCCTACTTCGGTCCACCTCTGACTCTCAGAGGAGCGGATACGGTCATAGAGGCCTTCGCAAGATTCAAGCAGGAAGTTAGTAATTCCAAGTTGGTGATGTTGTATCGTCTAGACTTAGCTGTCCAGAAAATCCAAAAGAGTCACCAGAATATATTGGCTAGAACAATAAAGAAGATGGGCCTGGCGGACGATCTAGAAATTTGGGTTGACAGAATGAGTAGAGAAGATATGTTTGCAAGGCTGAAAAACACCAACATCATTGTTCTCCCGTTCAAGATGGTGTCGTCAGATATGCCTCTTACAGTACTTGAAGCCCTATCGCTAGGTGTACCTGTTATAACTACCAGAGTAGACGGTCTGCCAGAATTGGTAAATGGGGGACGAGGAATTCTTGTACATCCAAACAGACCAGAAGAGATTGTTGAGCAGATGTTACTACTCTATCGGAATCCGAACTTGGCTAAGGAAATAGGCCTCAGAGCGAGAGGGTATATTTTCCAACAACCGAATTGGGACCAGATGTACGACAAGATTAAGAGGATCTCTATTGAGGCTGTGCAGTCAAATCCATCTTATAGGCAAGAAAGTTGAAAATGAGGACTAATGTGACATACATAAACGGACAATGTTATCAGTTATGATCAGGTAGAGGTGATTCTGAGTTGGGGCGTAGACGATTACAGATCTGCATGATATGGTCCACAGCTTACCCTGCCGAAGAGGGCATAGGCAACTACGTTACTCATTTAGCTCGAAAGCTAGTTGATAGAGGACACAAAGTACTCTTAGTCACGCGTGGAGGCCTTGGATGGAGGGACTCCAAGCAGATCAACGGAGTCGTAGTTCATGAAGCTCCATTTATGCCAGTTTATCCTTTCCATGTTCAACTTCACGGCCTTTTCGTAGATTCGTTAGTTCGATCCCTTCGAAAGAATCTCGATCTCATCCATATTCATTCCCCTCTATCTCCCTCAGTACGTGTTGGTATTCCCGTCGTTGCTACTATGCATTCGGCGCTTAGATTTGGGATTCGATCGGTAGAGGTTGTAGATCGTCAGTCTGCAGCCATAAAATTACAAGGTGTGATGAGTCTCAGAATAGAAGAAGAACTTCTTCGCAACGCGCAATATGTGACCACTGTTTCTAGATCCGTCGCGTCGGAATTTATGTCATGTGGTTTTAGAGGCGAAATTGACGTTGTTGGAAACGGCGTGGATGAGAAATTCTATCTTCCAGGAAAGGATCGTCGCGAGGATAATACTATTCTTTACGTAGGGCGCTTGGCATATCGTAAGGGACTATTTGATCTTCTAGCAAGTAGCAAGACTATACTGAAAGAAAGGCCGGATGCGAAGTTCTTGATAGTTGGGAAAGGCCCGTTGCGGGGGCTCCTAGAAAAGAGAGTCAAGGATGCAGGCGTTGAAACAAGCTTCCAATTTCTTGGCTTTCTCCCCTTGAAAGACCTACAGTCAATTTATCGTAGTGCTGCGGTCTGCGTAGTTCCTTCACATTATGAGGGACAACCAACGACCTTGCTCGAGGCGATGTCGTCGGGAGCTCCGATAGTGGGGACAAATATACCTTCAATATCTGGAGTGCTCACTCATGATGTTGACGGGATACTGGCACAGTCAAAGTCACCGGAACTGTTAGCGAATGCTATCATAGGTCTTATGAATGATGGAGAAAAGAGAGCAGAAATCGGCCAAAATGCAAGGAGGACTGTTGAGCAAGCCTTCACTTGGGACATAGTTACTGATCGGATTGAGAACAGCTATGGAAAAATTAACCCGGAACTAGAGTAGGGTGAAAAATCGCTGGAGACAGATTCTGATACGGTTCTTGTAACAGGAGGAGCTGGGTTTGTTGGTAGCCATCTCGTTGATGCGCTACTTCAACGTGGCCTGAGGGTCCTTGTAGTCGATAACGTGACAACAGGTTTTGTAGAGAATCTACCTAAATCCAGAATGATGACTTTGCTCCGAACAGATGTCAGGCACGCGACAAGATTGAATGAAATAATTTCCAGGGAAAGGCCCGGCGTCATATTTCACCTAGCAGCTCCTATCCCTAACAAAGTGGGTCACGCTATTCGGTACAGCTCTTCTTCTCCACAGATAATGACTGACGTCGTAGTAAAAGGGGCATTGAATGTTCTGGAAGCAGCCAAAAAGACTCACTCCAGAGTCATGGTTGTTTCATCAGCCGCGATCTATGGTTCAAGTCCAAAATCTACTGTCTGTGAGACAGATTTTGCCCAGCCAAATTCAGTTTATGGCGTCAGCAAATATTGTTCTGAGATGTATTGTCAGCTATATCGCAGCTTCGGATTGGATATCCGCGTGGCTAGGCTATTCAACGCTTATGGGCCCAGGCAGAGAAAATACTTGTTCTTCGACCTATTGTGGAAACTTAGGAACAATCAGCACAAGTTGCGTTTAATAGGTGACGGGAATCAAGTTAGGGATTATATTCACGTAGCTGATGTAGTAGAAGCCTTTGTGAAGATTGGTATGACTGACAGTGATGAATGGCTTTTCAATGTAGGATCGGGAACAGCGCGTAGTGTCATGGATGTAGTGAAGAAAATATGTAACACGTTGGAGATAAAACCGAAGATTCTACACACTCCTGTTCCATGGGTGGGTGACGTCGGGGGCTACAGCAGTGATGTTTCTCGTCTTAAACAGAAGCTTAGTTGGACACCAACGCGACTCTGGGACCATGGGCTCACCGAAATGATCGAATGGTTTGTTGCCACTTTCGGATTGCCTTCACATTCTAGCATTAGATCTTGAAGTCATCAAAATACTATGAGCACTATTGGTTAAGCATGAAGAAGGAATGTGCTATGACTCTCTCTGTAACGAGTCTTTCGGGCCGGACTTTGTCAAGAATTTAGGGACGACTAGAAGGAGAAAAGATATTCCGAGGACTAGTGGTACGTGATAAGAAGCTACTCTCCATGTTATGATGGCACTCCATGGATTAGAATTCACCAATGAACCGGCAAACAGGTAAACTCCGACTTCGCTTAGGCCGGACCCTCCTGGAGTTATTGGAATCGAGCCGAACGTTAGAGACACATACGATGCAATAGCAGACTCAGTTAGTCCAATGGGAACGCCCCCACCCTCAAAGACTAGATGTAATATAAGACCAGACAGGAGTGCCAAGAGAATTGAATGAGCTAGAGACAATGCGAGATTTACATAGAGTGGATATCCATGGGTTCTAGAGAATGCGTCTGTATAAGATTTTGAAGTCTTTGTGAACCATGAGAAGAAACGGTCACTCCTTGACTCACCAAAGAACCTTCTTGCAAAACCCACTATTACTCGCGGAAATTCGATTGATCCTCTTGAACTTCCCACGAATAGAAGCAAGTAGAAACCTAGCATAGATGTCCCGATGACTGCTAGAAAGATTCCAGTGGCAACTTCTCCCCGCATCATAAGAATTGCCGAGCCGGCTAAAGTTAGAAGAGAGCCTACTATTACATCTGCAAAGATTTCTAGAGCTACCACCAACAGACCAGCTCCTATATCGAGCTTACGATGTATTAGCCACGTAACTCGCAATGCCTCTCCGCCAATGTATGAAGGCGTAATCAGACTAATTGCCTCACTAGCAATACGAATAGTCACCCCTTCATGGAATTTTGCTCGGTAGTTGGGAATTATTCTCATTGCAAGAAGATGGAAACGAATGCCTTGGACAAAGAGACGCAGAAGTGCAAGAAATCCTGCCAAAGCGAAGGTGCGCGCTCCGATTTGCAAAATATCTTCGAATCTTACAGAAAAAGTTAGTGAGAAGACAGCAATCGCGACCAGACTGACTAATAGCCCTAACAGAACAGCACGTGCTTTAGTAGATGCTTCTTTCAAGAATTCTACAAATCCACCATCGAGTTATCAAGAGAAGTATATCATGGGGTATGCCTGACTTGGTAGGCTGGCCGTATCTAGCGAACTCGTCTTGATCTTCGTGTGACGCGGCCGTGAATACGGAGTAGCCATTGCTTACCATCATAGTTTCTAACCCGGGAGTATTCGTTTGCAATGATCTTGAACACGTCATCTTGTACAAGGCCATGGGGTAATTGCACTTTTCGCTCGTGCAGGAATTCCGAGAGTAGACGTCGCGTTTCGTTGTCAGAAAGAAGAGCTCGAGTTTCCTGTGGCGACTTTCTGCGTGTTTCGCGACCTTTGCCTCTACTTCGCATTATTCCAGCTAGCTGAGCTCCGATCACAAAGCTATGCATCTCTATAAGCCAAATTCCTATGTCGTCTTGCAGCTCGCCGTCAAGGTGCTGTCGAAGTACACAATACGTCAGGCTATCTATTACATGTTCATTGATTCGCCTTATCGATTCAGCAGTCGGCCGAAAGGGAATGATAATCTCTTTTGCGTAATTGCGAGGTATTATGATGGGGAGGTCCTTTGTTCTTCTGTCTGTGGGAATAAAACGCATTTCAATAGCATCTCTGGGCTTCAGGCCCGTAAACTCACGAACACCCTCAAAGGCCTTCTTCTCTACGAAACCCCACTGTTTGGCGAAGTCTTTCATCATTTCGACGGCTTTTGGATATTTGAAGACCTTGTAGTCGAAGACTAATTTGGTATACGCGAGGGCGAGGCTTTTAGGCAATTCTACTGCCATAAATACAGAATGGACAACTTCCATGTCGATATAAGGTTAGAGTAGATTGAATAAGAGAAAAACCAAGTTGTGCTCAACGTCCTCTCGAGGGGTAACAAATTCTCCCAATTCTTTCATCAGAGCAAGTATCGAAGAGAGCTAGTATAGTATCACAAGTTCTTACTAAGAAAATCGTCTGGATTACTTCAACAGGGATTTTTATGTTCAAAGCTCAACAGATTGATATATTCGATATAGGCAATTCTTGCTATGGACTCTAGTTACAAATCGCTTCTTCAGAGAGTGAGGACCAGTTTGGGCGAATCGAATGAAAAATCAAAAGTTACTAGGCTTGAGCTTCCAATGCCTGAAGTACAATGGATCGGCAACAAGACCATCCTACGTAACTTCATGGAATATCCGCGGACGTTAAGGCGTGACCCAGACAAAGTACTCGTGTTCCTAGCAAAGGAGATGGCCACCGCTGCGTCCTTGGATGGCGACAGAGCGATCTTCATCGGACGTAGAGATAAGCAATCATTTATTGTTCTACTCAACCGGTACATGCGAGAATTAGTACTATGTCCTGTTTGTGAAAGTCCAGATTCACATCTCGAGAAGATGAATCGCCTTCAATTCTTAGTCTGCGAAGCATGTGGAGCTCGGTCTGCTGTTAGGAAGGCGTGAGGAGGCAGTGGGCGACAAGCCCTATTTCGCACGTATGATTAGTTCGGAAGGTATTCGGCTGATTAACATATGCGACGCAGAGTTGATCGGAACTACCGTAAAACGTGACAATTTCGAGATGCATATTTCTCATGAATACTTCGGCGGAGACACAATAAATAGTGAACAGGCAATCGAACTAATTAGGTCTTCCACGGCAGCAAATCTGGTTGGAAATCGTATTGTTGGCCGGGCAGTGAAAGAGAAACTTGCGAATAGCTCGGCTGTGAAGAAGGTAGGGAAACTTTCCTTCTTAATGATATTCAAGTTTTAGGAATTTCTTTACAGTGTGTG
>PBSW01000065.1 GCA_002726865.1 Candidatus Bathyarchaeota archaeon | reverse complement strand
TCAGTTTCTTGGATTCAATGTCTACGGCCGTCCAGCTCACTCCATTATCTTCATCGTGTTATCATCTGTGTTGATTGCTCTTCTATCCAGAAAAAGAAGAAATGAAGCGCTAGCATCCGGTTTGATTACTGCTTCAGCTGGACTGTCACATCTATCCCTTGACGCCCTCGCTGGAGGGCCAGTTTTTCCACTCTTCATGCCTATTGCAGCCGTTGAAGTTATTCTTCCAGATTCTATTTGGATTCTTTTTCAAACCATCGCTGCGCTATTGGCCTTTATCTCAGGAATTCAAATTAGGAAGAGCGCAGCTTCTGTGGCGAAGCTAGGTAGATCAAGCTAAATCGTGATCAATCCTGTTAGTCAACCATATTTTCGATTGAACCTATAGTGAATTATAGACACGAAAGAACTTTTAACAGTCTATTTACAGACTCGTTTGAATTACACGTTTTGCCTAGAGTCTTGCTCGTAGGCCTTGATGGCGCCTCGTGGGAAGTTCTTGACCCACTCATATCAAAGGGCGAACTCCCCAACATCGAGAAATTGATTAGTGGAGGGATAAAGACTCGCCTAAGATCAACAATACCCTTTGTTAGTCCGACAGCTTGGGCATCTCTATTCACAGGGAAGAATCCGGGTAAGCATGCGATCTTCGGCAACCTGGTGGCCCGGGGGTTGGATCCAGATCCACCACCTGTTACGGCGCGAGACCGAAAAGCGAAACCAATTTGGACCTTGTTAAGTGAAATGGGAAGAAGAGTTATTGTCATCAATGTCCCTTTCACGTACCCTCCTGACAACGTAAATGGCTTCATGGTTTCGGGCCTACCCATCCCAGGCCCTCATTCTGTATTTACTATTCCTCAGTCATTGAAAGGAGAGATCTTCAGTCGCTGGCCAACTTATTCGGTCAAGCCACTCCGGTCTACACTACGCCATAGACCACAAGATTGGCTTCGACAAGGAAAGGAGGACATAGAATCAAAGACCCAATTGGCATTTTTGCTCATGGACAAGGTAGAATGGGATTTCCTCGCCATTGTCTATAGAGACGGAGATCACCTAGGCCATTTTCACTTTGGTGAGAGCGTCATAGATGAATACTACAAGATCGTCGATGATAATCTAGGAAAGCTCTTCGCTAGAATAGAAGAAGACACATCAATAATTATTGTGTCAGACCATGGTCAATGCAAGATTAAACGACAGTTCTTCATGAATAGCTGGCTAATCGCGAATGGATTTCTACGCAAGTATCAGAGGTTCACCGTGCGAGACTTGGTTCTTCTTGCCCTCATCAATACTCTAAAATTATTTGGAATTCGAGACTCTCTGAACCCAACCTCGCCCTCTGGGATCCCACAGCGACTGAGTCACTACACAACTCATGGGCCCGTTCGCGCCATCGCATCAATGTTGTCTTGGGGAGGAGCAAAGATCGCGCCAAACGAAATTGATTGGGCAAAGACGAAAGTTGGTTCGATGCCTTCATCTCATTCCAATTCACTTAGAGTGAACCTCAAAGGTAGGGAAACGGTGGGTGCAGTGGAATCTAAGGACTATGACGCCTTCATACGCATGCTATCAGAAAAGCTCCTAGCAATAATCGATCCAACGACTCAGGAGCGAATATTTGACCGGATCTTAAGAAGAGATGATATCTACTCTGGTCCATTTGTCGAAGAAGCACCGGATCTTCTTATCGTCCCTACCCGCGGCTACTCTGTATCCTCAAGGGTCCTGGTCCCCAAACTTACAGGCCCTGGCAGGGCGTCCGAAGGAAACCATGACACACATGGAATACTATTGATTTCAGGACGCGGTACTCTTCAGTCCCCAGAAGTGCCTGATGAAGCAAACATATTGGATATAGCTCCCACAATCTTCCATCTGTTGGGTTGTCCCTTGGATCCAGAGATGGATGGAGTGGTACTTGATCGAATCGTTGCCGCGCCCTCGTTGACGACTAAACAAAAGGTCGACGACACATATGTACGAACTGAATCTGAGAAGGAGTATCTAAGGGAGAAATTGCAACTTCTTCGAGAACGTCAAGATCATAAAGGCCGTTCTCTCTGACTACAGGTCGACCTCGACTCCTATGTATTTCTCGCAAGCCCTTCAACCCCTCGTTCAGAGACATCACAATAATTGTACTACCGGAGCCCTGAAGATTATCGATCTGACTTAACCACTTTGCCTAAGGAAGTTCTCGCGCTGTAAGACACGCCAAAGAACTGGTTCTATTTCCTCGCCCTGGCCAGATTTGTTGTTTGCCTCGACTGGATCCCTTTCTAGATTGTAGAGCTCTCTACTCTTTGTAGCTCGATTGTAGATTAACTTCCAATTAGGGGTTCGAATGCTGTGCACATTTGGACGTCGAGGTGAAGGATAAGGACCGCCCAAACCGCCTGTCTCCGAGAAAGCTATTCTTTGATCTACCTCGTCTTCTTCTATTATAGGTAAAACAGATCTCCCACGAATAGCCTTGAATCTGGTATTAGTATTTTGTATTCCTGCTACAGATAAGAGAGTTGGTGCCAGATCTATTGTTCGTATCTGCTGTGAGAAAGTACGTCCAGGGAAGAAGTCTGGATTCAATAGAAGTAGGAAAGCCTTCAACGTGTAGTCATAGCAGAAAGATCCATAGACCTTCTCGCCTACTCTCTCTCCAACGCTTGCCCCATGGTCAGAGTGGAGGACAACTACGGTATCCTCTAGCACTCCAAGCTTTGAACATTCATCCAATATGGACCCAAGGTATGCATCAGCCTCTTGTACGTATCCTTCATACTCTTTCATGTTCTCGGCCTGTCGGTGAAAGTATTCTGTGCTGAAATCGTCGTATCTCTTGATCACATTCTTTACCAAAGAAGCATGAATCTTGCTGTAGTGTAGATACAGGAATGTTCTTTGCTTCTTTGAGAACTTGTTTCGAAGTTCTCGAATTACGGAAGTATGTCTGGCTACGAGGTCATCTTGATTTTCATTATGAAGAGAGATGTCGTCAAAACCCTGGTGTGGGAATACATTCCTGTTGAATACGTCAGTTTTAGTATGGTATCCTTTTTCTTTGAAGTAGGTCGCAAGAGTCTTACACAAGTTATTCTTGAAGAGTCGCCACCCGTAATAGTTGTCAACTCCATTTTCGTTTCCATATATCCCTGTGAATAAAGCACATTGAGATGCAATAGTGTACGGAGCGTAGGTAATGGTAGTAGGGAAGAAAGAGCCCATCCCGGTAAGACGTTGGAACGTGGGCATTCTTCTTATGACGTCGACGCGTGCACCGTCAAGAGTAATGAGGAGAATATTCGGAGGCATCTATTCATTCATCAATTGACAAAGTCTTATTGTTGAAACCAGTATTTGAGAATGGGTATACCAGGAGTCCCTGGATTCAATCGATGTAGCCCATTTCTTTAAGGTCGTCCTTTGCAGTGTTGAGATCCTCTGTTTCTTCCCCCGCTTCATCAGCTAGAATCTCTGTAAGGAGATACTCCAAGTAATTCGAAACTGACTTGAAATTAGTACCTTTGATCCTATTTTCAATCTTCCTCACCAGAGGAGCAGGAACTGGTATTGCAATTGGATCTTCACGCATCTCTTCCACGAATTTTCACGCTACCTTCCAGGCAATCGTATTTAGAGGTGGTGGTAAGAAAAAGCCTACAGGCTTCAAACATCCTAAACTGGAATATCATACAACGCCTATCGACGTAATAGAATCTAGGGGGAACAAATGACTACAGGACGGCTTTTTGTTTAGAGCTTACAGCATCATTGACTAGAGCCCGAAGATTTGTTCTCTGTGTACCACTGCTTGTCTCCAGATCCTATACGTTGTCCCGCCAATGGACCTAACATCTGGAGCTCCTTAATGGCATCATTAGTCAATGTACTCGAAAATGTGAAAGCGATAATCTCCGCCAAGTCATCAGGGTTTGTAGAGCGGAAAGCGTGTGGAACATAGGCACGGATAAACCAAGAGTCACGCTCATTGAAGATACGTTTGTGTACTTTTCCCGAACTACTTGTGGGCCATTGCCAGTAGAATTCCAGCTGTCCATGCAACAGGAAGGTCAATTGGTGGAGGACGTGACCATTGTTAATCACGACTTTCTCTCCTTCAGTTATGAGGATCTTCAGGTATTCAGGCCTCATTTGTGGTACTTCTCGGGTAAGCACCAGGTCGGCGTACTCGTAGTGCGGTACTCCGTTGCGCGTTATAGTACGAATACTCTTTAGAATATCATCCCAAGTTTGCGGCTTTATCCCTCTATCAGTGTCCGGAATTAATGGAAGTAAGTCACGCTGACTAATAACTAAGGCATCAGATAGTGCAGAGATTTCTTGAGCACTTGGCACCGCCTTCCCGCCTTCCAACAACAAGTAGCGTTCGATCGGTATATTGGAATGCTGAGCTGCCATCTGCGGGGTCAGCTTGCTGTTATTCCTCCAAAACAATATGTTCGCGCCATAAAGCCTGGCCGTATTTTCCAATTCGGATCCTTGATCAGTTGACTGCATTATTCCACCTTTAGGGATTATTCTAGCCTATAAACAGTATCAAATATATCATATGGTGAAAAGGTGGATGAAACTGGCCTCTAATAGCTACTAGACAAGTATCCCTAGTAGATCTTTAGGAATATCTCCTTTAGGTCTTGTTCTGTGACCTTTCGTGGATTATTCTTTACTCGATCAGGTCTAAAACCACTAGAAACCAGCGTCTCAATAGCATCAGAAGGAATGTCGAGCTTTTGAAGTCTCCGTTGTAATACACACTCGTCCATCAATATTCTCACTCTATTGGAAGCATCACTTACTGTGGAGCCCCCCAGAGCATCCGCCAGTTCATTTGATCGTGATTCGTCCATACTATTTTCATTAAATTCAAAGAATTCTGCAAGTGTCAGTGCCACCGCATGGCCATGTGGAACTGAGAATTGCGTAGTGATAGGATAGGAGGCAGCATGTGCAGCCGTGGTACGCGTCCGGGCAATAGCTAGTCCTGCCTCACAAGACGCGATCGACATATTGAGTCGGCATTGATAATCAGTTGGTTCCTTGACGGCTCCAGCTAGATTGAGCATTATTAGACGTGCTGCGCGTAGTGCATGAGTGTCAGAGAAGGGTGAATGATTGATTGACCAGTAAGCCTCCATCGCATGTCCAAGAGCGTCAAAACCTGTGCATGCTGTCACATATGGCGGCATCGTAACTGTCAACTCTGGATCCAAGAGGGCTATGCATGGTATTAGGAATGGATGGTCGAATGTGAACTTCTGGTTCGATGTCTTCTCCGTGAAAGAAACATAAGGGGTGACCTCACTTCCAGTTCCTGAGGTAGTTGGTACGGCTACACATGGCAAGGCTGAATGAGTAATTTCACCCTCTCCTCGTAGATGTGATTGGATTGGAGAAGCACGGTTGTTGAAGAGGAGCGCTGCCGCTTTCGAACAGTCGAGTGCGCTTCCTCCACCAAGCCCTATAATGCTATCAGTACTAGAGTTGTCCATGAAAGATATCAATTCCTGGATATCCTCATCGGTTGGGTTAGGCTGGATCTTGTTGTAAACAGATGGTTTCATTTTCTTCTCCGATAGCTCTTCTAACAGAGTTTCAAGAACTCCATTCTCTTTCATCGCATGTTTTCCAGTCACAATAAGTGGGCAGTTAACATGGAGTTTGGGTAAGATACTAGATAGTGATCTTAATCCACCCCATTCGACAAAACGCTCACCTGGATGAGAATAGGATTTCATAACACATCTATCGGCTCCGAAAGATAAATCGTAAGATATGCTCTCATTCCTTATCCCTGGTACCCTTTGAATTCAGCTTTAGCATATTCATAGTCCTCCACAGTGTCGACCTCGATCCAGTTCTTCTGAATCGGAATTATGTCGATGTTGACTCCCTTGTCCACCATTTCTTGCAAAATATCTGTGAGATACGCTTGTTCGAAACTCTTAGACTGTTGGAATCCACGTGGACTATATTGATTCTTGGCTTCATGGAATGATTCTCGAATGATTCCGCATCCATTTTGTGATAGTCGCATGCAACCAATGAATTCTCCTGTTACTTCTTCTGTATCATCTAAGTGTTTTCCAATACTAAGGACTCGTCCTTGGCCGTCACTAATCACCTTCTCAGCTTCCGTAAGAGGATGTAACTTCCGTCCTACATACCGGTTCCGCCATGCTGTATCTACAATTACGGCCAAATCAGCAGAGGATCTTACAGCTGCCCGTATGACTTCTGCAGTATACAGTATATCCGCGTAGCTGACTATACAATCGCTATCGAGTTCCTGTTCAGCTGTCATAAGGGAGGAGAGGACATTATTGTGTTCGTAATTCAAGTTATCATAGTATCTTATCCCCCGACCTGTGATCTTTTGTGCTAAATATCCACGAATTAGTGCAATATCAGTTACATCATTGACGCGTAAAGATTGCAGCTGATGTTCTAGGATCGATTTGCCATTGATGGACAGAAGACATTTGGGAACCTTATAGGTATGGGGTCGGCATCGCTTTCCCAGTCCAGCCGCAATGATGATAGCTTTCACTTTGAAAAACGACTAGCTCCCTCTCGTAGCCCTATCTATTTTCGCATTAAAGCCATTATCACCTATGACGGTAGTCTCTTCAGTGCTGATGCGAATCTATCTCGTATAACCGTTGTAGAATGAGGCACCCTGGGTGATGGAGGCCCTCCTTTTGAAATCTTGATCAATAGAAAACTTGGTCCAGTTGCGCCAAGAAAGTCCGCCCACTTTGGTTCAAGTTCAGATTGTTGTTCAACTCTCAAGGTGCGGTTATAGCCAGACAAGGAAGCGATACCAGTCAGATCCACGTTGTTGGAGTATGTTGGTTGTCCACCGGTCGATTCATGGCTCTCATTGTCCAGGACTACGTGGTAGAAGTTTGCTGGACGAACTGCTCCGACCACAACAAGAGAACCCAGATTCATCAGGATGTTTCCGTCTCCATCAAAAACAATGACTCTTCTTCTAGGATTGCCAAGAGCAACGCCAACTCCGATTGATGAGGCCAGGCCCATGGAGCCTATCATATAG
Organism: Candidatus Bathyarchaeota archaeon; assembly: GCA_002726865.1. Next base: position 185 of record PBSW01000065.1, on the reverse strand, counting down.
AAGTTCGAATGACGGTCGCTGAGATGACATAGATCTCTGCTCATGAAACCGTTAGCAGAAATAACCACATCGTCTTTTTCCAGCATCGGGGCCAGTATGGTCATGGCCTCTAACCTGTTCATTCTAGAGCCCCCCTTCTGATCACTAGAGCAATAGGAGATCCCATCACATAAGCTTCATCAATA
>PBSW01000064.1 GCA_002726865.1 Candidatus Bathyarchaeota archaeon | reverse complement strand
TGCCACCAACAGAGGTAACGCCACCAACAGAGGTAACGCCACCAACAGAGGTAACGCCACCACCGGAGGTAGCGCCGCCATCAACTGAGACGCTTTCCAGCGCCCCATTTGAATTCTTATTTAACAGTTTGGGCATGCTTCTCTTTTTCGCTCTGTCTTTCATCGGCGTCTTTTATATGCTCTCCAGGAAATTTGGTAACCCTTATACTTTTTATATAGCCATAGCTGGGATATTGATTCTAGGTATTGGCTATTTCCCCATGCTCGCCGGGTATTCGTTAATTGAACATAGGTGGTGGTACATGGCGGAGATTTTATTATCTATCCCACTGGCGGTAACCTTTTCCCTCCTACTCAGTCTGTTTAAGAGAAGATATTTAACAGCTAGCCTGGTGATAGCTGTAATTTTCGTTCTGACCTTCCTGTCTATTATTGGTTTCCCATCTAACCAGACCAATCGAACTTTTTCTAAGAATCAGGTGGTCCGTTTTGCCCTTACCACATCTGAATCACAGGCGATACAGACCGTCTCAGTTAATTGGAAGGGGACCATAGGCGTCGACGCCTTTTATGCCAGGATAAGGTACACACCGGAATTCATTAACAGGTTGCGAGGCTGGGGCTTCAAAAAAGGTAAGCTGGAATGGATACAAACTGGTCTGCTCACCAATGATTTTAGCCGGCATTCTTCCCGCATATTTCTCATCAGGGAAGAAATTGTGAACCAGCCTTTTGGATCTGGCCAGGGGAATTACTATCGGTTGAATTATGACCCCCGGCAGGCACTTACCGAGCAGGGATTTCATAAAATCTATGATTCTGGCTCAGTCAGCGGTTTTGCCAGACAACTGAGGGAAAGGTAGATATGTGTGGCATTGTTGGCTTTAACTGGCAGGATGAGAAATTGCTCAAGGAAATGATGTCTGCGGTCCGGCATAGGGGGCCAGATGAATCGGGGTGTTATTTAGATGAGCGTATTTCATTAGGTCATCAAAGGCTAAAGATAATTGATTTACTTACTGGGAAACAACCTATCCATAACGAGGACGGTTCTATTCAAATAGTATTTAATGGTGAAATATACAACTATCTGGAACTAGAAGATGGCCTACTCCAAAAGGGCCATCGCTTCTATACCAATAGTGATACCGAGGTCATCGTGCATGCCTATGAAGAATACGGTGCCGATTGTGTTAAATATTTTGAGGGCGTGTTTGCCTTTGCCATCTGGGATATAAGCCAAAAGCGCCTGTTCCTAGCCCGGGACAGGCTGGGCGTAAAGCCCCTGTATTATTATCTCAAAGGTAATAGGTTCGTCTTCGCATCGGAAATGAAAGCAATCTTGGAATATCAAGGGGCGGAAAGGAATATAAATCTAAGCGCATTAAATGAGTTCCTTACCTACCGGTATGTTCCCAGCGAGAGAACACTAATCGAGAACTTATATAAGCTGCTGCCCGGGCATATTTTGACACTTGAAGATGGTAAAATACAGACCTCTAAATACTTTGACTTAGTAGAGAATATTACTGATGAGCCTGAGGAGTATTATGTTGAAAAATTACGGGAGCTACTCAGGAAATCAGTGAAGCAGCGATTGATAAGTGATGTTCCCCTGGGCGTCTACTTGAGCGGTGGTTTAGATTCAACCTGCATCGTGGCCTTAATGAGTGAGATGACTGACAACATAAAGACATTCTCGGTGGGCTTTGGTTCCGAGGGCGAGGATGAACTCAAACACGCCAGATTTGTGTCCCGCTATTTTGGCACCGACCATCATGAGCTTAATGTCGGTGAAAAAGACCTGAGCCTGCTACCAGAAATGGTCTGGCATATGGATGAGCCGATAGGTGATGCCGCTACCTTGCCCACCTATGTCCTCTCCAGGTTTGCTAAAAAAGAGGTAACAGTAGTCCTAGCCGGGGAGGGGGGCGATGAGCTGTTTGCCGGATATAATAATTTTAAGATTATGATGCTGGGGCATAATTTGTCTAAGCTACTCCCCGGCTTCCTCAGCCACCATCTTTCCCCGACCGTCGGCAGATGTTTCCCTGAGAGCAGCAATGTGAGGCGTGCCTTAAATCTACTTGCTGCCAGTGGTGTGGCTGAACAATATTTAAACGTGATATCTCTGTTTAATGAAAACGAACTAAGGAAGCTGGGTGATTACCAGGCAGATGGCAACCTGAATAATTACTTCCCTGATGATGCCAGGCTATTGAATAAATTGCTTTACTTCGGCATAAAAACCTGGCTGCCTAACGACTTCTTGGTTAAAGCCGATAGGATGACGATGGCTCATGCTGTAGAGGAAAGGGTGCCTATCCTAGACCATAATATCGCGGAATTTGCTTTTACTATACCGACACGGTTAAAGTTGAAAGGTTTGAACGGCAAGTATATCTTTAAGAAAGCGATGGCCGGGCTAGTGCCTGACCAGATTGTAAACCGAGGAAAACACGGCTATAATGTGCCTGCCGATTACTGGTTAAGACACTCGTTAAATAGTACCTTAGCCCGATTACTAGGCGAGTCGAAACATAACTACTACAACCAAGAGTATATTTCCAACCTACTAGACAAATTCCAGAAGTCCAGAGGTAGTTATAATATGAATTTCCTCAACGCGCAAAAGTTATGGAGTATACTTATATTCGAAATCTGGCATCGACTCTTTATTGAAAGACAAAAAGCGAGTATAATAGAATCGGAATTTTAATGAAGCTACTGATTTGTACTCAAGAATATCCCCCCCGGTATTCATCAGGTATTGGCAATGTTGTCTATAATGTTACCGAGCGACTCCAAGCAATGGGGGTAGACTGCACCATTTGCTCACCAACCGGGCCAGACATAATACTTGGTAGCAGTCGGCTGATTAAAATGTTTGGCATTCTGGGTTTGCTTTATTATTGGCATCAAGTGCACCGATATTTTAGGGAAATAGTTGATGATTATGATGCGGTCTGGCTTAATAACCCATTTTTGATCAGAGGTAACCCCTTTCCCAAAAGCCTGATTACAATACATGGAACTTACTACGGTATGAGCGCTCATCGAATATACTCGTGGTACTATCACCTTCTCTACAAAATTTCGTCCCGGTTTGAGAAACGCAGCTGGCATAAGATCCGTCTGGGCGATGCCAAATTTACCGCGGTAAGCAATCAGGTAGCCACTGAATTAGAGGAGAGGGGCATAGACCATAAAAGCATAACCTACATACCTAATGGAGTAAACATTGAGAGATTCAAACGGACTAAAGATAAGAAAAGGTTAAGGGATAAGTTCAACCTTCCCGAAGATGGCATCGTAGTTTTAAGTTTGGGTAGATTAACCGAGCAAAAAGAGCCATATAGATTGATAAAGGTATTTTCAGAGGTTGAGAAGAAGCTTAAAGGTAAAAAAGCGATAACTATAGTTATCGCTGGAGTGGGAGAACTCTTATCAGGGGCAGAAAAGCTGGCTCAACAACGGGGACTACACAACGTCAGATTCCTGGGCTATGTGGACCATGAACAGGATGCTCCTGACCTCTACGCCTGTGCTGATTATTTTGCCGTATCATCCAAGTATGAAGGAGGGGAGCCAATCTTAACTCTGGCTGAGGCGATGGCATCTGGCTTGCCCTGCATCGTGTCTGATATCCCGCATTTTAAGCTTATTGAAGATAGCAACTGTGGCATTATCGCTGATTTTACCAACCCTGAAAAGGCGTCGGAAAAAATAACCGCGTACTTGATGAACGATAATTCTAGTCATTCCCAAAATGCAAGGCAATACGCCATAGATAACGTTAGTTGGGAGAGAATAACCAAGAGATATTTTGAGAAGTTAAAGAAACTGAAGAAAGCCACTCCTAAACAGGATTCAAATTAAATTTTGTAAGGGAGAAAAGTTTAATAGAAGCACCCTTGAGAACCGTTTTGCCTATGGGCTGTCACCCGACAGGTACTAGAAAAAACCACTAACCTGAAAAGGCAAGGAGAGTAGTTTTTAGATGGGTTTAACCCCACTCTTAGGCAGGATCCTGCGAAAAATTGTCCCGATGAAATATCATTCTCCGCTGAGGGAAGCTTACCTTGCCTTAGCGAGCCTAAAATATTCAGGCAACCGCGTTACCTGTCCATACTGTAACGGACATTTCCGCAAATTTGTGCCCTTCCCGGTTCCACGAAGACCAAATGCTTTATGTCCTAGATGCGGGAGTGCAGAGAGACATCGACTCCTCTGGCTATATCTAAGGGATAAAACAAACTTCTTTAGTGATAATCTTAATGTGCTTGACATTGGCCCATCATGGTGCTACTCCAAGAAGTTTCTGGCCTTGCTCAATCTTAATTATATCAGTTGTGACATCTCATCACCTCTGGCTATGGTTCTTACAGATATAACCTACATCCCATTCTCGGACAACTCGTTTGATTACATAATTTGTTATCATGTTCTTGACCAGATTCCAGATGACAGGCAAGCCATGAGAGAACTATTCAGAATTCTAAAACCAGGGGCTGGGGCTATTCTGCAAGAACCGATCCCGCGAAATCGGAAGGAAACTGTTGAAAGCCTAACTATTACTTCACCTGATGAGAAAAATATTGATGCTTCTGGTTATGTCTTTGGACCGTGTAACCATATCAGACTCTATGGTCTTGATTATAAGGATAGGCTTGAGGAAGCCGGCTTCATGGTGAAAGTTGACGACTACGTAAGAGAATTACCTGATGACCTTATTGAGAAATATGGTCTAGACAAAAATGAAGACGTATACTTTTGTTCCAAACCTAGATCGAAAAACTATTAATACTTCGCTAAAAAGGTTCGAGCCTGTCTTGTTTCCAGAAGTGCAGCGCTAACCATTTTACCATTTGGCACTATCCTAGAGAATACACCTCTTGAACGCACCAGTTTTCATCAATATCAAAGACGTTCCATTTTCTATTTTCCACATCTATCACGAATAGCCCCCGATTGGCGTCCACGGCGAAGAGTTGCCTTCCATCCGACAAAGGAGAAACTGATTGCAACCATTCTTCCTCTTCCATCCCAGCCGGTTTCCCTGGCATATCGGTGAAGCCAACCCGTTTCTCTACTTGGAAGGTTGGAGACAGGGTAAAAAAACAGCCTTCCCTAGTGCTGGTAACCAGCCACCCATCCCCTAGGGGTAAAATAGAGTGCGGAATATTCATGCCGGACAATCTGACGCAAACATCTCCGGTCTCCCTGTCAATCTCAATGATTTCACCGTCGTGAAACAGCGTAGCGACAATTGTAGATTCATCTTTGTATATATTGTAATAGGCGCTGTTGGGAAAAGTTGTTCTTCCCGCAGTTACCAATCCCTGCTTCCCATAGAGTTGTGGTGCAACAAATTCCGCCTTCTTGCCTTGCCTTTGCCATGTCTCTGCCTGCCGCCTGTCATACGTCAGGAAGGCACCATCTTGCTGGCGAGGATTATAACCGTGGTCCCAGCCAAACCAGCTCCATTTAATAGCACCAGTTTTAATATCTACTTCGAAGATTGAATCGTATCCTCCTGATACCACCAGCATTTTCTCTCTACCTGCCGAAAGAATGATAGTATGTAGAAAACCAAAAAAATCGTGTTTCAGCGTGTTTACTTGTTTAAGATTTGAATCGAAAATAGAGATTCTGCCTATCTCCGAGACAGCAAACATATCGTTGGGCAACTTAGCAAAACCTCTTGGCTCCTCAAGTTCCATAATCCAGCAATTGCCAGAGGTGCTGATTTTCACATCGGGGAGTAGCTCGGTACATATAGCGAGACCTTGAGCAACTGGCCTTGGCTCAATTCGACCTAATGTGCCCCTCTTTGCCGAAAGGATAAGCCTTTCGCGCCGCTCCTTTTGATCCAAACTCTTTACCACTATAACTATACGCTCTCCCGCTCCCAAGAAGCTATCTCTAGCAAATTCCTTTACCTGTAGAGATTGAACCATGCCTAGTTCTGGCGGATTGACCTGCAGGCTACTCTTCATCAGAAGACCAACCTCATAACATCAAAGGCCTCAGCATATTCAGTATGAATTTGGATACCTCTACTCCTTACCCATCCAGATAAAAATTCTTCACCGGTATAGTTGCGGTGCTTTTGTGACTGATAGCATTTTATTGCTTCCACTTTTTTGTCAACATGCCTCCGTTGTAGGGCTATTAAACAAGAAGCCTCAAAGCTAAAGAGATTCCAGGGAAGCTCGTAGGCCAGCAGATTGGTATATTTAAAGACCCTCCTACCCTCTTCGGCGATGATACGATGATCCTGATGTATGTCTCTTAGCGAGGGCACTAGTACCAGATCTGGCTCAAGTTTATCTCGAAGGCTGACCATAATCTCCAGTATCTCCTGCCTGAATTTAGGGAAATCTCTCACCGGGAATTTATAGATAGAGATGTCATTTCCCTTTAACCCCAGGGATTTAGTTGCTTGCCTACATTCCTTTTCCAAGATATTTTGGGGGAAACCTTCAGGCACCGACTTCTCAGCTATACTAAAAGCGACATAAAATACCTCTTTACCTTCTTCTATCCATCTGGCTAGTGTCCCTCCTGCGCCAAGTTCAACATCGTCGGTATGAGGAGAAAGGGCTAGAACTGTCTTAAAATCTCTCACGGTTTAATAATAAACAATAGTTAGTACCCCCGTCAATGCCCTAACTATTGACACCAACCCATACACAGTTCATAATTGTAGCTAATCTCAGACACGGGACACTTTTGGGAGGGGGTTTGAGTATATTATTTTATGACCGCTTAAAAACAGGTCAGCTAACTACGGTATCCTCCCATAAATATGAGCTTATAAGCAATCTAGCCAAGCTGGGATACACTATAACGTTACTCAATGCTGATTATCCCAGAAAGGTAGAGGAAATCATTGCTAGCAACCCGCCATCGTTGGGCAAGGGTGTGAGAAGTAAGCTGTTATCATGGCGGGCAACCCGGAGTCTCAGAGGTGGCATCGGTATCCTATGGTCTTTCGGGCGTGACCTTTCTTTTTTTCTTGCTGCTTTTAGCCTCATAATCGTCAAAAAACGGAACCTTGACGTGATTTACCGGCGTCATAGCCTATTTAATAGTGACTACCTCTTTGCAAAGTTGTTCGGGATCCCTCTGGTGAAAGAGGTAAACGGCATAGAGAGCGCCAATGCCAGCGTTACCGGGTTTACTGACCGCTTCTCATTGCATATTATCCGGAGGATAGAGAAATTCAATATGCCGAGAGCGGATAAAATTATTGTGGTTACCCCAAAGCTGAAGGAAACCCTTCAAAAAGACTACGGGGTGCCCGGAGATAAAATCGTGGTGATTCCAAATGGGGCAAACACGGAGCTGTTTAAGCCAATGAATACTGACCAGGCAAGAAGGCAGGTCAAACTGGCTCAGGCTGGTCCTCTGGTCGTTTTCGCCGGCGACCTGGTTGCCTGGAAGGGAGTTAGTTGCCTGATAAAAAGCATCCCCTATGCAGTGAAGGAGTTTCCCGAAGCCAGATTTTTGATTATCGGCGACGGTATGCTGATGCAGGAGTTAGTCGAACTTGCCAGGCAGGTTGGTGTATCCGATAAGATAATTTTTACCGGGATGGTTCCCTACCAAAATGTTCCGTTATATATAAATGCCAGTGATATCTGTGCAGCTCCATTCGATGCCAGCCGTGATGAGAAGATTGGGCTTTCACCCCTGAAAACACACGAATACATGGCTTGTGGCAAACCAGTGGTGGCAAGTCGGATAAGCGGTCTTCGTATATTAGAAACTACTGGTGCCGGAATCCTGGTGGAGCCGGGATCCCCATCGGCATTGGCTCAAGCGATTTTGAGACTTCTTCAGAGGAAGGAACTTAGAGAGCTGATGGGCAAGAACGGCCGAAAATATATGGTTGAGAATCGGAGCTGGGAGAGCGTGGCTAAGCGAGTGGCTTTGGTTTTGGAGCAGACATGTGACATCAAACCGACCCGTGGAGGAATGGCTGATTGAGGATATGTTATATTGCTTCCGCTAAAAGCATACACACCCAGAGGTGGGTTGACTACTTCGCCAAGAAGGGGCACGAGGTTCACATTATCACCAGCTGGCTTGGGGACGGCTATGCCAAAAGTGTAAAGCTTCACTTTTTGCCCTCACCATTACCGCAGTACGAGAAAGGCTCAGGGTATATCAATTCACTACTCTGGGTTATACTAGTCCGAAGGCTGATCAGCCGAATAAAGCCGGATATCATTGATGCCCACTATATTACCGTAAACGGCTATCTAGGTGCCCTCTCCGGTTTCCGTCCCCTGGTATTAACGGCCTGGGGTAGCGATGTACTAATCGTCCTGAAAGAGAACCTTCGCTTGCGTATCCTCGTCAGATATGCCTTGAAAAGAGCGAGGATGATAACCTGTAATTCGGAGACCGTGAGGAGGGAGCTGGTAAATTTTGGGGCAAATCCTGACAGACTAGAGATAATTCGTCAAGGAATAGAGACCCAGAAATTTAGCCCTCGCCGGGTCAAAGGATTCAAGAAGAGGTTGGGATTACAGGGGACACCGATAGTAATCTCGACCCGAAGTTTTGAACCAGTGTATAATTCTCAAATGCTAATCAGAGCTATACCTCTTGTTCTGGAACATTCACCCCAAGCGAGCTTCTTGATTGCCGGTGAGGGTAAGCAGAGGGAGCATTTGGAGAACCTGGCAAGCTCTTTAGGATGCTCAAAAAATATCAGGTTTGTCGGGCAGGTTGCCCATGATGAACTCCCGAAGTATCTAGCCGTATCAGATATATACGTATCAGTTTCCCTTTCCGATAGTGCTTCACTCAGTTTACATGAGGCGATGGCCTGTGAATTAGCGCCGGTAGTTACCGACCTATCTGGCAACCGGGAGTGGATAACTGATGGTGAAAATGGTTTTCTGGTTCCGGTCAATGATATTCAAGCCCTGGTTGACAAGATATGTTATTTGCTTGAAAATAAGGATGTAGCTAGGAAATTCGGTATGCTGGGGCGAAAAATCATACAGGAAAGAGCCGAGTATGAGAAGGAAATGGGGCGGATGGAAAAACTATACGAGAGGATTATCGCTAAAGACAAACCTACGGGACAAAATTATACAAAGACGATGAATCTTGGATTTATATGTCCAGAGTGTAGGTCAGGCTTGCAGCCTAGGCGCCAGTCATACTATTGCCCCGAGTGCTCGAAAGAGTATCCCTATCATATAGTAAATGATACGTGTATCATTGATTTTAAGTCCTTGGATACTACCGATTGCAAATGCAACCGGGATGGCAAGTCAGTATGTACCGTCGACCTTGGAAATCAAATCCCGAATTACTACAAAACAGGAACGGCGAAGAAAAATTATACGGTGCTGAAGCATCCCTTTACTAAGGAAGAATTTGGCTGCGGAAACCGGATACTGGATTTGGGGTGTGCCGAGAGTCCATTCTCCCATTTATTCACCGGCGATAACGAGAGCTACGGACTGGATAATTGTCCCAAACGCATATTGCTTAACGAAAACAACGCATTGCATAAAGGCTACCAAGCGTTAATCGTAGGCGAAGGTCTGAGCATCCCTTTCCCTGATTCATCATTTGATATTATAATCTGCACCGAAGTAATTGAACATGTGGTTGAAATAAGGCAATTGATTAACGAGATAAACAGAGTGCTCCGTAAAGGAGGAAAGTTAATCCTATCCACCCCTAATCTGGTTAGTCTGGGGAACAGGCTCGGAATGATTTGTGGTAAGGGTTTAAAATTCAACCTCCTGGGTTTTTGGCAAGGCGGTCCTTACCCTCTTACATCATGGTCTTTGGGTAAGATACCTGGAAAACAATATAGCTTTGATAGTATTAGGTATCCAGAGCAACCATTGCATGTAAGGTTCTTTACCTTTGAAAGCTTGAGGAAACTGCTCAAGTATTCAGGCTTTTCAGTGAAAGGAGAGATAGGAAGAGGCCCAGTTCTTTCAAGGTCCCCTTCTTTTGTTTCTAGGATTTGTAAAAATTGGGCGGACGGTTTGCTGGTCATTGCCACAAAAGATTAAAACCGAATTTCCTAGGAAGGAGTAACCATGCCCGGAATTTGTTGCCTAGCCGGAGAAGTCACCGATCAAGGCCGCCGGCTGCAGTCTATGGCTGAGTCGATGAAACACGAGGACCGGCACCTTGTCGATAGGTACCGTGCTTCTTCATGTGGCATTGCCCGCGTCCACTTGGGAATATTCAACCCTGAACCGCAGCCAATCTTTAACGAGGACAGGAGCCAGCTCATCTTTTTTGACGGCAAAGTTTACGACTATGAAGACGAGAGGAAAAACTTACAGCGTCAGGGACATATTTTTAACTTTACCAATAATGATGCGGAGTTTTGCTTACACCTGTATGAAGAGTTGGGGAAAGACTTCGTAAAGCGACTGAATGGCACTTTTGCCATTGCCATTTACGATATTAAGCAGCAAAAATTGCTGGTGGTAAATGACCGTTATGGGCTGAGGCCTCTCTACTATGCAGTGGACGGCACTAGGGTGCTAATTGCTTCCGAGGTAAAAGCCATGCTCCAAATTGAACCCAAGAGTAAACTAAATGACGAGGCTATAGCCGACTGGTTTTTCTTCGGCAAGCTCCTCGGGAGCAAAACCTTCTTCAAGAATATCAGTGCCCTGCCGCCAGCCTCTATCATGGAATATAGTGATGGCAAACTACACATAGAAAAATACTGGGACTTTGAGTTTGACGAGACGACTAATATCAGTGATAAGGAGCTGGCCGAGGGACTGGCCAGCTCCTTTAGA
>PBSW01000063.1 GCA_002726865.1 Candidatus Bathyarchaeota archaeon | reverse complement strand
TCTGACTAAGTCACTGCCAATTCCTTCTCCAGAACAGCTTTGTGGGCAAAGCGACGAGTGCGCCTGCTACAAAACCACCTACGTGTGCCCAGTAAGCGACGCTAGAACCTGTGCCAAGTGCGCCGAAGAAGAACTGTATCAGGAACCAGAATCCTAGATATAGGAAAGCAGGTAGTCTGACCAAACGGATGATGTACAGGACGAAGAATACGTTAATGACATTAGAACGAGGGAAGAGGATCAAAAAGGCACCTAGGATGCCAGAAATCGCACCGGATGCACCGACCGCCGGAGTGCAGGTGGCGGCTATTCCGAATAGCTGGGATTGACAGAAAGTAATACCTTCACTAATAACTGCAATATATGAATGAGTGACGGCACCGGTTGCTCCGAATAATAGATACAGTAGCAGAAACCTGATGTGGCCAAACTTGTCTTCGATGTTATTACCAAAAACAAACAAGAAGAGCATATTTCCGAAGATATGTGCTGGTCCACCATGAAGGAACATCGAAGTGAGGACGGTCAGGAGGCCTTCTACTCTTAGATTCTGGATCGCGTCTACTACTAGAATGGGAATTGCGCCCAGTGAGAAAAACAGTTCTCCAACAGCAGAACGATTATTGAATCCTGCCGTTAGTATGAACTCCCATGAAAAGACCAGAATATTGATTGCGATTAGAGTGAAGGTGATGAAAGGGCGAGTTGAAGTAGGCTGATCATTCCGAAGTGGCAACATGAGATAATCTGATGTCTAGTTGCGAATATTCCTTCCGGTACTCTCGACTTTGTGCGATGTGTGTTGGATTCCGGCCACTACTCTGTCTGGCTACGTTAATGTTGCATGTCTGACTCGTATAGTTGACAAAGACGGTGCTGAAAGCCTTGTAGTAAACCTAATTATGGATACCGACATGGCTATCGTGGGCCGAGGTAGCTCAGCCTGTTCCTTCGGGAGGCTAGGGAGAGAAGGCTGTTCTCCAACACCCCGCTGAAGCCGGGGCTGTCGCAGGTTCAAGTCCTGCCCTCGGCACACATTTATGATCTAAAGCATCCGGAGATCAAGTTTCTCTAGTGGTCTGTTAGTGAAACATGAACATTAACTCTTGATTGGAGGCCATAAAGGAACTGATTTTAACTCTAGCTTTGTCAGGATGACTGAAAAGTGAACAATATTCAATGGTTAAGCAACATTGGGTAGGCAAATCCATACGTCGACGTGAAGATCCTAGACTACTTACTGGTAAGGGGAATTTCCTCGATGATGTTTGGTTGTCTCGAATGTGCTTTGCCGCGATATTACGTAGTCCATATGCTCACGCACGGATAAGAAGTATCGAAACAGGACGAGCTCTTGAACGTGCGGGTGTACTGGCTGTTCTTACGGGGAATGATCTTGTTCAGATCTCAGAACCACTTCCTGGCCGATCGGTCATGGAGAAAATAACTGAATATCCGTTGGCAGTGAACAAGGTTACTTACCAGGGCCAACCCGTGGCTATAGTTGCGGCAACTGACAGAGCTCTAGCAGAGGATGCTATTGACGACCTTGAAGTTGATTATGAGCCTCTCGAAACAGTCTTGGATCCAGAGGAGGTGGTGGGTGGAAAGGGACCGGTGATCGTCGACCAGCTGGGAAGCAACATAGCTTGGCACGGGAAGTTCGAGTATGGTGACGTCGAAGGAGCTTTCGGGAGCGCTGATCTCGTCGTCAAGGAGAAGTTCAAGATCCCTCGCTACGCTACTACTCCGCTTGAACCTAATGGTTGTATTGCGAGCTATGATCACGACAGTGGCATTCTCACGATACGGTCTAACGCTCAGACTCTTCAAAGCCTTAGCGGGCTATCTCGCGCCGTACGTGTTTCTCCTTCGCGGATTCGATTTATCATAGGTGACCTGGGGGGTGGATTTGGAACACGTACCTATGCTAGAGATAACATGGTTTTGCTGTCTTTGTTGTCAATACGGACGGGTCGACCGATAAAGTATGTGGAGGATAGGAGGGAAATGATGTGTTCTCCTGTTAGTCAGTCCCACTCTGGGATTTACGACCTGGAGTTGGCGTTGAAAAGGGACGGCCAATTCTTGGCCGTGCGACTGATGGACATTACGGAAGAGGGTGCAAGTACTGTGAGTGCTGGACAGTGGTATGCCATAAAGTTGACAAATATTGTTGGCATGTATCGTATTGGGAACATCAGTCATGAAGGGTACTCTGTTATCACCAATATGGCACCTGCTGGTGCTGCCCGTGGACTTGCAAAACCCCATATGGGATACATGCTTGAGCGACTGGTGGATATCGCAGCTAGGAAGCTCGATCTGGATCCAGTGGAGATACGTCGGATTAATCTCGTCCAGCCAAATGAGATGCCGTATCGTACTCCGAGCGGCAACATAATTGACGGAGGTGATTTTCCAGCCACTCTGAATAAGGCGTTGGAAATCCTGGACCTTCAACACTGGAAGAAAAAGAAGAAAGAATCTGACACCAATGGGCGATTTCTAGGCATCGGAATAGCTTGTAATGTAGACCCCGGCGGCCATAATCCCGGTCGAGAGATATTATTGGGTAGCGAGCCGAGGTCTGTGAATCACCGAGTAGCCGGGGCAGTGATAAGGGTTGATCCCAATGGAAAGATAGATGTTTCACGGTCTTCTATAAATTTCGGTACTGGACACGAGACTACCCTGGCACAAGCTGTTTCTGATGAATTGGGAGTCAGCTTCGAGGACGTCTTTGTTGGTTCTAGTCTTGATACTCAATATGCCCCATGGACAATATCTTCTGGTACGGCTGGAGACTTGTACTCATCTATCTATCTTGGAGCAGCAATGAAAGCCGCAAGAAAAGTAGGAGTTAAGATGCGGGGGATTGCTGCAGAAATTCTTGATACTAAGCCTGACGAGATCGAGCTCGGTGATGGAAAAGCCTTCGTGAAGAGTTCTCCCGACCAACATGTTACTGTGAAAGAAATAGCAACGACTGCCTACCAGAGTGTCGTAGGCGCTCACCCACTTCCTGAAGGATTCGAGATGGGACTTCACGAAGCTGCTTACTTCAAAGCTCCTCTATCACATATTCCTGACGAAAAGAACAGGATTAGCTGTCATTACACGTACGGGAATCAAGCTCATGCAGCTGTCGTTGAGATAGATGGCGAAACAGGGGGTGTTAAGATATTGAAATATGTGGTAGCTCACGATTCCGGAACTCTAATCAATCCAATGCTTGTGGATGGACAAATCCACGGACATGTGTGGCAATTTATCTCCATAGCTCTCGGCGAACAATGTGTTTACGACGTCAACGGACAGCACCTAACTTCGACATTTGCGGACTATTTTTCGCAAGGATCTGCGGATAGTACATCGATTGACGTTGCACACCTTGAAACTCCATCAACTTGGGCACCTCTGGGAACCAAGGCTGTCGGTGAGGGACCTACCATACCCGTAATGGCGACCATAGCAAATGCAATTGAAGACGCGTTGGCTCCGTTGGGAGTCAAGATGACTGAGATACCAATGACTGCGGAGACTATCCTGCGATCAATTAGATCGAAAAGACACGCTGAAGACGCGTAGCAGGCAGACTTATCCGATTGTCCATTTGTAACCATGATAGGGCCCGTAGCCCAGCCAGGATTAGGGCGTTGAAGTTAATGCGTAGGCCTCCGGAGCCGAAGGTCGTGGGTTCGAATCCCACCGGGCCCGCTACTATTTTCTCTGTTCTTTGACGATCTATCGGGATCTAAAACGCTTATTAGTTAATAGTACATTTCTTTGTAATGATTTTATTCAGCTCATTAGTTGCTATATTGCATGCTGAAATATGCGAATATAGTTGTATGGTTTTTGTCATGTCGTATCTCTAAAATCATGAATTAATACTAATATTGATATAAGCTACACTAGAACTGATATAAAACAGAGCTATGTGACAATTAGCTAACAAGGATTAGAAGAGGAACCCTTTTAAGCCATGCTTCTCACTATAAAAGAGAGCATTTTGACTGAACCAAAAGAGATTTCGATAGAACAGTTCAGAAGGTTTGCTGTTAAGGAACCAGTCTCTCAAACTGGAAAAGAGGCACTAGCTATACTGAAATCACTAAAAAGTGGTAGACCTGTGCTCTTGGACAAAGTAAGTAGGGGAATGCAAGTCTCTCTGTCTAGACGTATTAAGAAAAACTTTCCTGATGTTGAAATGCGAGTAAGTAAAAGAGCTGATGGAACAAGAGATCTAGCACTTTTGTTGACAAAGAAATAGAGTATTATTATCTGTTATAGTGTTACTATCTGTATGAATTGATGTTATGATCAATCTAAATCCAGAATTTATGTGACGTGCATTATGGACTATATTATGATTGTGCTAGCTTGACTACTAGTGACTTAATGTATTGAAACCAAGAATTATGTGAGGATTAAGCAATTTAGATTCTTGAACTATATACTTTCTTGTCATATATCTTTGTGAAACCGTTTTGGGCATAGAAGTTCCGTAGATTGGCGCTTCGAAGAATTTGAAGTCCAAGTATGAAATTTCCTCTCTTAATTGAAAGTCTAGCGGCTTCAGACAGGAGAGCAGAGCCGACTCCATGTTTTCTATAGTCAGGATCAGTTCCAACACAGTAGATGCCACCAACTCTCTCTTGCGAGAAGAGTGCAAGTATTCCTACGGCTTTATCATCTATCTTTGCAAGCAAGAGATCAACTCTTTCCCGTAGCATCCGAGAAACTGCTCGTCTGACTTCCTCGATCGCAGAAATTGATACATCGAATGCTTTGAGATAAAGATCTACCCATCTGTCTGCATCTTTGTTTTCGATGCATGTTATTTGGATACTATTTCCAGAAGCAGGTGGGACGTGATTAGCATACATTACTTCTATTGTATCTATGTGGACCATATTGCTGGCGTGTATCATTTCTTCCATAATCGAGGTCTTGGGTCCAGGTAGGACGTAGATGCATGGTTGAATCTTCATCTTGTCAAATACGTCTCGTATTTCCTCGAAAACAGTAATCTTTGCTGAAGACGGCAAGATGCCGGTGGCGTGGTTGAATAGCCAGTCGTCTGAAAGTTTTCGGTTGTACAGGATACGAGTAGATTTGAGAGAAAGATGACTGCACCAGATGGAGAAGAAAGAATTCTCATTCCGTTCCAGATATTGGATGATAGTACTTGACAACATAGTCTGTGACATCATCCAAAATCTATTCGTCGACATCAATCTTGTGGAGCAAGATGCCCAGTGACCTGGCACATTTGGCCAATGTATTCTCTATCTCTACGCTCAGAGTACGGGAATGTGGACGAGTGAGCACTTTAAGTGCAAGATTGACAAGTCGGAAAAGTACTGCAATAGCGCCCGGAGTATCTAGATCATTATCCAGACAGGCGTAAAAAGCTCGGTTGCACCGTCGAACTTTTTCCAAAGCTTCTTTTTGGTCTCCAGCATTCCTAGACTTCGAAGAATGGGTTGACTGAACTGTTAACTTCCAGGCCTTCTGAAGATCTTTTAGTCGTCCAGACAAGGCCTTTAGATTGCTCTCTCTCCAACTGAATGTTTCCCTATAGTGATGGGATGCAAAATATAGTCGAAGAAGCGATACATCTGTCTCTCTTAGTACTTCGCGTAGTCTGATGGAATTTCCTAGTGACTTCGACATCTTTTGTTCCTTCACTTTCAGGAGGCCTGAATGGACCCAATGGCGAACGAATGGACTTTTACCAGTTAATGCTTCAGCTTGTGCAATTTCTGCTTCGTGGTGCGGGAAAATTAGTTCTATTGCTCCACCATGGAGATCATATTGATCACCATAGGTGGAGATGGAGATGGCTGTGTCCTCTATGTGCCAGCCCGGCTTTCCGCGCCCAAATGGGCTATCCCATGATGTGGTTCCAGCGTCTTCGCTTCGCCAAAGAAGAAAGTCACTTTGGGAGCGCTTTAACGGATCAGGATCAAGACGCCTAAGCTTGAGTTCTAATGGAGACTGACCTGAGAAACTACCATACCGGCTGAATTTCGATGTGTCGAAGTAAACATTGTTTCCCACAGCATATGCAAAACCTTTCTTCAGAAGGGTGGAAATCTGCTCAATGGCCTGGGGTAAGTACTCTGAGGCACAGGGGAAGCTAGTTATCGTCTCAATGTTAAGCCGTTGAAGGTCGTCTAAGAAGGCGGCAGTAAATCGGTGCGATACTTCTTTGTATGTAACACCATCATGATGAGCTCGTTCTAAGACCTTGTCGTCGAGGTCGGTTATATTGACTACGAATCGAAGTCCATAGCCACTGGCCAAAATATGTCGAGCTAGAATATCATAAGAAACGTAAGTTCGGGCATGTCCTATGTGTGGATAATCGTATACTGTGGGCCCACAAACGAACATTCTCACTTCCTTAGTTAGAGGACGCAGGGGCTCCTTCTTTCCTGTCAGGCTATTGAAGAGTCTGATGACCATGGACTAAGTAAAATCTGGTCAGGTAGTATTAGCTTTTCCTGAAAAACTGATTCATATATCATTGAATCTACAACAGGCACATGAAGACGCGTTATACTGATACACGCATCAATGGATTTTCACGACTGGAAACGCTTGTGAGAGCTCTAGATATAGATGAAGGGATACGAATTCAAGGTAAAGTGCGGGGTTTTGCAAGAGGCGGTTATGTTTTTGTGACAAGGAGCAGGAGACAATTCTGTGTAAACGTTTGTGAACAGGTTGTGGACACCGGATCCGGGAAGTATATTCCTGGAGGGCGAGAAGAGTGGTATTACTTTGACGATGCTGTGGCAGTTCTCAGATACATCCGTCCAATTATCGAAACGCCACTTCTCGCTTGGGCGTACTAGAAAAAGGCAGGTTGTCGATGAAACTTAAGATGGATTCAGCGATTCCCACACTTGGATTAGGCCTACATGTCAAAGAAGGATCAATGACGCTATAGCTAGTGTGTTGCGTTGTCCTCTACTGCCTCACCAGAATGCATAGGACGTGACATCGGAAAGATGATCGACGGTGATGTCATGTTTGAAGCTTGGGAGAGAAGTATGTATGCGACAGATGCGAGCGGTTATGAAATTCTCCCGATCTGCGTTGTATTGCCGCGCTCTACTCTCGACGTCGTAAAGGTAGTCAAGTATTGCCAAGAACATAATGTTCCTGTAATCGCACGAGGCGGGGGAAGTGGGCTGGCTGGACAAGCGATCGGTAGTGGAGTAATACTTGATTTTAGTAAATACATGAACCAGATTGTTGAGATAAACCCCACGGATGGATATGTGATTGCTCAGCCTGGTATCTACAAAGGTCGTCTCGATAAGGAGCTCGGTAATGTTGGAATGTATCTCCCTCCTGATCCATCCAGCTCAAATTATTGCACTATCGGAGGGATGATCGCTAACAATGCCAGCGGGCCGCACACCGTAAAGTACGGGAGCATTTTGGAATACGTCATCTCTCTGGATGTAGTGCTATCTAACGGTGAGTTGATCCATACGGACGTCCACGATTTTGATATCAATAACTCGAAAGCTGATGTCGGGAACGCAGACACATTGGCATCGCGGATTTACTTTGCTACTAGACTTATCGTAACACAAAATCAAGACCTGATAAAGCGGATGAGGCCGAATGTGTCTAAGAACTCCTCTGGATATCGACTGGAGCGAATCCTCGAAAATGGCTCTATTGACTTGACAAAGCTCTTCGTATCTTCCGAGGGGACTCTGGGTGTAATTGTAGGTGCACGGTTCAGGATCATAGCCAAGCCCACATCGCGAAGCCTGGCCCTGATTTCCTTTGACAAACTCTCAAAGATGGGACAGGCTGTACCTGATATCCTCTCTACTCACCCTGCCGCTGTTGAGCTCTTGGACAGACGCATATTGCAGCTATCTTCGTCTGACCACCCTGAGATAGAGA
>PBSW01000062.1 GCA_002726865.1 Candidatus Bathyarchaeota archaeon | reverse complement strand
TTCTGCACCATATCCTCGCTTATCACATTTCCTTCCAGAAGTCGTTCGGCCCGAGCGCACCTTTGGGGGGTAGGGTAGACGCCTCCCAGAACCAACCTTGCTTTAATGCAGGTTTGCTTATCAAAGCATAATTGAACCGAGGCGCTTACAACCGCGAAGTCAATCGCCCTTCTGAAAGAAAATCTTGTGAAAGCAGAAGTCGAATTGGGGAGCGGTCTGGGCACGAGGAGTCCCGTCAAGAGCCATGGAGCGTCAATTTTCCGTACGACGAAGTCTTTGATAAATTCTATCACGGGAAGTTGTTTCACGCCGGCATCTGTCATCAGAACAATCTGGGCACCTAGCACCGCAAGAGGCCCAGCCAAGTCCGAGGGCGATACGGCAACACATCCATCAATTCCTCCGAAGATGCTATAGTTCCATTCATGTTCCCCCTCTCCCTGCGAGATCGCCGGACAAGTCTTTCCACCTTTCCTCAGGCAATCGAAAGCATTTCCTTCAGCTCTATAGTACCAGCACCAGAAATCTTGACAGATATTGCCGCCTACGGTGGCCATGTTTCGTATCAGCGGTGTGGCTAAGGTGCTTAGGGCCGTCCCCAGAATTGGATAGAGGTCCTTGACCACAGACGACTCCTCTAGCTCAGACAAACTGGTCATGGCACCTATCGCGAAACCTTCCTCCGTCATTTTCATGTGTTTCAGCTCGGGAAGGTAGTTCAGATCGACGAGCTGCGTGGCTTCGGTCCGTTTTCCAAGAGCTCGCTGCTTGAGCATGTGGAGAAGATCGGTGCCACCCGCCAGAGGCTTAGATTTCGCTCCAGTTCGTTTGACATAGTCCAGGAAATCTTGAATCGAGGACGGTTCCGCTATCCTGAAGCTCCTGGCGGGCATGCTGCCGGCCTACTTCGAGTTCCCTAGGACGTCAAAAATCTTGGCAGGCGTTATGGGGATAGAGAAGAGTCTGACACCAATAGCGTCCTGTATCGCGTTCACTATGGCAGGAGCCACGGGGCTCATCTGTCCCTCGCTCGTCCCGATTACACCAAACGCACCCGCGGGATCGGGTTTTTCGACCATCACTACCTCAATCTCGGGGACATCTAGTATTGTGAGAATCCTGTAGTCCCGGAGATTTGGATTCAGACACCTGCCAGTTGAACTCTCCATCACTAATTGCTCGGTCAGGGTGTGGCCGAGGGCCTGCATGACGCCACCCTCTATTTGCTGTTGAACTATGCGGGGGTTTATGGCGCGCCCGACATGCTGGGCAAATACGATCTTCTCTATTTCTATGCCGCCTGTATCGCGGTCCACGTAAACCTCTGTGAAGCATGCCCCATTCTCCTTGGCCACTGCGGAGAAAGGCGTGCCCTTCTCGCCCCCAAGCATAATGGACGCACTGCCGACAATTGGTGTGGAAGTACCCTCGGCTACATCCCGAATAGTCATTTTTCCACCTTGGGCGGCTCGGGCGCGAATCCAGCCTCTTCCATCAAGCTGAAGATCACTACCCCTTACGCCTAGCAACTTCCCGGCAGCTTCCAGTAGCCTGTTCTTCGCATCAACAGCTGCGGCGTAAGTGACTCGGCCCTGTACCCATGTCACTTGTGAGGATACGCTGGCCACAGCTGTAGGCAGATTGGAATCTCCCGCGAAGACTTCGATAGACTCGAGCGGAAGGCCCAAGACTTCGGCAGCTATCTGTGCTTGGGTGGTCTTTTGTCCAGCTCCTTGATCCGTTATCCCGGCGTGTAGACCTATCGTGCCTTTGGGATCTACTACGATCTTGGCGGATGCATGGATCACTGGTTCAGTGCACCCATGTATGAAGAGAGACATTCCTTGACCTCGCCCCAAGGAAGTCGCACCCATTCTGGATGCCCCGGCATCTATACATTCATCATATGCTTCACCATTCAGGATCGGTCCGTGATCGAAACCTGGTTCCGACATCGGGTCGCCCGCCTTCGCATGTACTTTGCGCATTAGATCGGGCGTTGGAATGCCCAGTTTCTTCGCAAGCTCATCGAGGGCTGAACTAACTGCGAGGGTTGGCTGAGGGGTTCCGAATCCTCTGAAAGCGACACCTATGAAGCAGCTGTTTGTGTAAACCGAATAGGCCTCATAGGAGACATTTGGGCATCGATATAGTTGGCACACAGGTCGCGCAATCTTGGCAGCTATCATTAGACCTATTTTTCCCTCATAGGGTCCTTTGTTCAGCAATTCGCGGCAGTAGATTGCAGTGAGGGTGCCATCTCTCTTTGCACCTATCTTCACATACGTGGATGTTGGATGGCGGGTCCGCATGCTCTCTTCTTCTCTTGTCAAGACTGTGAGAACCGGATCTCCCGTGGTCTTGGCTAGCTGAGCTGTGATGGGCAGATATCTGCCGGCATCTTCTCCCTTAGACCCAAAGGATCCTCCAACGTAATTGGAGATTATTCGAACTTTGGAGAGCTCAAGTCCGAAGAACCGTGCAAGCTGTTCTCTTACCTTGAAGATGGTGCTTGTCGAAAGCCAGACAGTGAGCTCGTCCCCTTCCCATTTGGCCAGTGCAGCCTTGGGTTCCATGGCGGCAGCAGCTACGGTGTTGTTGGGCCCATGAAAAGAATAATTGCCTTCGACTATTACCTCTGCTTCCTCAAATCCGCGTATTACGTCCCCACGACCCCCTGTCAGGGGTTTCCCGCCGACAAGGTTCCCGCCCGCCCTAACTTCGGGCGCTCCAAGTGAAAGGGCCTGCTCCGGCGTGAAGACCCGGGGGAGATCTTGGTACTCCACTCTAAACAGCTCGAGAGCATCAGCTGCAGAGAATGGATCGGTAGCTGCTACAGCTGCTACTTCGTCGCCTACACATCTTACTTTGTTGTCGAGCAGACGCACATCGGGTGGTTCCCATATGGCTGACGAGCCGGGATCTCTGTTAGTTAGAATTCCCTTGACTCTTGCGTGTTTTCGGACTCGTGAGGCGTCTATGTTGACGATGTTTGCATGTGGGAGAGGGCTCCTGAGAATCTTGCAGAATAGTAAGTCATCGAACTCATAGTCGGCTGTGAACTTCGCTTGTCCCGTTACAAGGTGTAAACCATCGACCTTGGGCAGGTTCCGACCTATTGCAGTAAACTTCGTCATGCTCTCTTCAGCAGGACGGACTACTGTCAAAGGCGAAGCCAATTTGTCAAAATCCCTCAGCAGGCTCATGTTCGGCTGATTCTCTACGACCTGAGGAGCCTGCAGCCAAGATGGAGTTGAGTATCCCAGAATAGGCGCCGCATCGGCAAAGGTTGCCTGCTACGGCTCTCTTGACTTCATCCCTTGTGGGATGGGGATTCTTGTCAAGAAGTACCTTCGCAACCATTAGTATTCCCGGGGTGCAGAAGCCGCACTGGAGGCCGACTTGCTGCATGAAGGACTCCTGAAGCGGATGAAGACTTCCTCCTTGAGAAAGCCCTTCGACCGTCATGACCTCTTTTCCTCGTGCGCGTCTTGCTAACATCATGCAAGATAGGATGGGGATCTGATCGACCAGGACAGTGCACGCTCCGCACTCGCCCCTATCACAAGCATTCTTTGTTCCGGTAAGATGTAACTTCCACCTAAGCAAGTCCCAGAGAGTCCAACGGTCTTCTTCAATTTGGGTGCTGATGAGACGACCGTTAAGACGAAACGACATGAGTTTCGGACGCGAGACGCGCAAACGATTTTCAGCGTCCATTCGACAAGCCTAAAAAACTTCCCTCGACGCTTTCAATCGGAGACCTGGATGACGATGGTATTCTATGCTGAACAAGAAGGATCTTCTTCCGCTGGGTTTCTCAGGATTCAGCTGGCGCGGCCTCTCTATGCTGTTATTTCTTCAGCGGCCTGATCCCTCTTCGTCGACTTCTGACTCATGCGATCCACCAAATGTCCAGTTTTTCCTGGAAGGACTCCTCCAGTGTTGGGCAGCATTCGTATCGAATGATGCTCCTCTTCGTTTACGTAAAGTCTAAAGATGTCAAAGCGGTTGTAATGTCCCACGATGTCCTGTGCGGCCTTCGCCTTGATGATCTCTTCCATGTCCACCTCTGCATAGAGGATTTCCTCTCTGTCCTCTTTCCCTTTTGCTAGGACTCGACCTCCCGGCCCATAGATTCCCGAAGACCCTCCGCCGACTTCTGCCCCCTCTGAATCGTCTCCCAGTTCCTCCTTCATTTCTTTGCTGAAGTAGTCCGAAGCGCTGATGATGAAGAGCTTTCCTTCATATGCAAACTGTTGAAGAATGAAATCACCTCCCCACTTGCACATGAAGGCCGGCCAGCTCGCAACATGCAGGTTCGCTCCTCGCGCCAAGAGCGTATACTTTGCGAGTAGATTGTTGTGCTCTCCACAAATAAGACCACTCAACCGGCCATAGTCAGTTTCGAAGACCGACAGAGCTGTTCCATCACCGCCTGTGTGGACTAGTCTTTCGCCTAGTGTAGGCACTAACTTGCGATGTTTACCTAAAATTTCTCCGGTACGGCTAATGAAGACTTGGGTGTTGTAGAGAGTCCCCATTGTTCCTTTCTCCTTTTCATTGATACCAATAACTACGTAGCAGTCATTCTGCCGAGCCGTTTCACATAACTCGTCTATTGCTCGACTTGGGACCTCGACCGAATTCTTGAAGAGCTGCAGATAGCGCTTTTCCACTCTGTGCTTCAGAGGTCGCGCTCTATTTACCCAATGAGGAAAGCCAGGGACGAAGGCCTCACTGAAGCCGACAATGTTGGCGCCATTCCTAGCAGCTTCCCCGGTTAGTTGACATGCTTTCTCGATCGTTGCCTCCCGATCTAGGAAAACTGGTGCTGCCTGGACAGCCGCTACGTTAAATTTTGGATATGAATCCCCCATGTGATTGGTTTATGCAGGTACCGGAATCGTCATAAACTTATCCATGACTAGCGGGGATGGCTTTGGATTTTCAGGAACTGACACGTCCCCATAAATGGCACATTTATCGCAGTGTCAAGGGAAGAAATGTCCTATCCGTGGCAGCAGCTTCCTCAGTGGTAAAGCTCGCAAAACACGTTGAGAAGACTTACGGAATGTGAGAATTCGGCCCAACAGCTCGCGATGTTACTGTCAGGGGCGTCCTCTTGACCATTGCTTACCACTGCTAGGCGCGACCGACGCAAAGGGCACGGTCAGGGAGCTGTTGGTCTGAAGGGCTTTCTTGCGCGCAACCAGGCTTAAAGCTAAGGAACGCGTGGCTATGAGTGCAAGTACTACTCCGATCAATCACCAGGGTGAGTCCCCTGAATCTTTCTTGAACTTGTAGCGAGGAGAAGTAGTACTTCATGATTGCTCCTGCCCGAAAGTAACAATTAAGAAAGAGGCCTACGGCTCTCGTATTGTCATGGATCTCCGAATCAGCCGCATCGAAGTCTACCCCGTCAACATCGAAAAAACTGTGGGCAAGGAGGTTGCGGTTACGTACGGCCTTCTAAGAGGTCTCACCAACGTTGTTGTGAAGATCTTCACGGAGGATGGACCGCATGGATGGGGTGAAGGTGCAGGCAGCACTGACATGTTCTTCTTTAACGGCGAGAGCCAAGAGTCCGTGAGAGCTGCCCTATCAAAGATAGCCCCGTCGCTCCTGGGCCAAGACGCGTTGAACCTCAACGAAATCCACGAAAAAATGAATCTTGTTCCCAGGAATCAGGCCAAGTGCGCCATTGATGTAGCTCTTCATGATATCATAGGTAAGGCCCTAAAGCGCCCTGTACACCAACTGCTAGGAGGGGCCTTCTCTCAGGAAGCACCAATGCACTCAACCGTTGGTATCTCCTCGCCGACGGAAATGGCTGCCCAAGCTATCCAAAGAGTCGAGCAGGGCTATAGGACCCTGGAGATCAAGGTGGGCAAGTACGAGGGCAGAGTCTCGGTCGAGGACGATGTCGCTAGAGTAAGAGCTGTTCGCGATGCAATTGGAAACGATGTGATCCTTATCGTAGATGCCAATGTAGGCTGGGACGTGCACGAGGCGATACGTATTATCCGCAAAATCGAGGAGCTAGATGTGCTGATAGAGCAACCCACTCGCAATCTTGAGGGGCTCCGGGAGATACGTAAGAACTCCTCCGCACCGATCATCGCCGACGAGAGCTGTCAGGGCCTGCAAGATACCGTCCGGATAATCCAGATGGAGGCGGCTGATATGATCAGCATGAAGATAACCAAGTTTGCAGGATTCACTGAATCTAGGCGCGTTCTATCTCTGTGCGAAGCCTTTGGGTTAGGATATCGGTACGATAACATGAATCAGAGTAGATTATCTGCTACTGCTTCCCTCCATCTTACCATGGCCTTCTCCAAGGGAATCCCCTCCGGCGGAACTAACTTCTTGTCCTTTCAGAATGATCTCGTTAGTCAAGGCGGGCTTAGAATAGATCGAGGGATTGCCAGGCTCGAGGACTCTGAGGCACCCGGATTAGGGATAGAAATCGCGGAAGATCTACTCGGAGAGCCTGATACTTACGTGCCCTGATCACATGAATAGTATTCTCAGCTCCCCGACCTCCGAGGAGCGCCTCGCTTCGATGAGCCAGTCCGGTCTGGTATAGCTACCGATGATCGTCGTCTCCAGTGGCATAATGGAAGGATAAGTGACGCGGTATATTTCTTAAACATAAACTAGGTAAAGTGAAGCCTCACCACCCCGACGATATTCACGCCTTACATCAGAATGTTCTAACAGGCTTTCTGTGTTGATCCTTCCGATATGCTTCGAAGCTCCTCTAAATGATAGTGGACCGGGCGGGATTTGAACCCGCGATCTCCGCCTTGCGAAGGCGGCGTCACTACCAGACTGGACTACCGGCCCGACAAGGAGGACTAGTGCAGGTCTTCTATTATCGTTACGATGGACCTATGCGAAAATATTCTGGCTAATCTGATTTCTCCTCCAGCTTCTTACCAAGGGCGGGTCGAAGATGATCTACCAATTCGTCATAGCTGAGGAGCTCTTCTGAAACATTAAACTTCCTCTTGCCATCGCGCCAAAAGAATGTTAGCTTGGTTCTATTTGGTTTTCGCTCTGCTTCCGCATGAATGATTTCTGAGTATGGAATCTCATAGCTTTTATCGTCCTTTGCTAGGACCTCTGATATAGAGAACTGCTGTATCTTTTTTCGCTTTCGGGCAACCAGTAGTGATGAGAACAAGATGCCTACAAGTATGCTGAGGAATATTCCTGGAAGATGCTGTAAGAGTGGATAGATTATCAGGATGGGTGAGAGAGTCCATAGACTCGAAGTTAGGTGTAGCGAAACGATCTTATCTTTGAAGAGGATCCAGTCTACAAGAGCGAAACCATCTAGAGCAGTTTTTACCCGGGTAATCTCTTTATCTGATATCGATCTTCACGCGTGAAGCATCTGGAAGACATGATATTAACTTGAGAGATACTTGGGGTCTCGGTTAGTCGTCTCAACTAGTTGTAGGTGCCTCAGCATTAGCTCTTCATCCCCGAAGGTCAGATCGCCCGTCGTAGCTCGCCGAGGCACCATGGATCTGTTCTTAAGAATCCGTTTTAATTCTTCTCGCGGGCTGCCAAAAGTCACGGTCAGCTCGATGTTATTGAGACATCTTCGACCACGATGCTTGGAAGGAGTGAACTTCCTATCTGTCTCCTTTCTCTAGACACGGAAGAAACCTTTTGCAGGAGATCGTAAGTATTCCCAGCTATCAGTGTTCCTTTCAGGGAGTGCATTATTTTCCCTTTCTCTATATATGATCCTCCTTTGACCACACCCGAAAAATCCCCGCTAGCGGAATTTATGTTACCGGAGAACCTGGTTACGGTGATTCCTTTCTTTAGCTCTCCAAGAATATCGTCTGCTCCTCTCTTGCCCTCGCCGATTAGCAAATTGGTGGTACCTACTCCTGGCACTGCCTGCGTTCCTCCAACAGCATGACCTGTACTTTCTCGATCTTCTATCCTTCCAGTATATGCATTATATAGAAAGGAAGAAAGGATTCCGTTCTGCATAATTGGCAGCGGGTTGTGAGGAGATCCTTCACGGTCAAAAGAAGATGCAGAGAGGCCATTGACATACGTGGCATCATCTACCATGTTTAGCTCCTTGGCAGCGATTTGCTGGTTGAGCTTTTTCGCGAACGGACTCCTGCCTTTTTGGATATTTGCAGAGCTGACTGCGGATGAAAGTGGTCTTGCCAGTAGAGTTTCTACTACCTCTGGACTGAAGAAGACCGGGCCTCTAAAACTCTCTATTCTCTTAGGGTTCAAAGAAGCGATAACATTCTTAGCTAAAGCTTCTGCCGTCGGTATGACGTCGACCTTTTTCTTCCAATGTGTTCCCTCAAACTGAGAATCAAAACTAGAAACATCTCCGTTATCTAACGCCATCCCCATAATTGCCCAAGTAAAGATGCTGGCGCGTTCTCGACATGTCAGACCGTGAGAATTAGCAACTGCCTTTTCAGTTACACATGAACCAAAAGCCCCGCTGTCAACAGTTACTCTACGATCGTAAGCCTTGGCGCTCTTTAACATCTTGGCAGCTTCCTTGACAGTCTCGCTAGGATCCAGTTCCTCTGCCTCTGCATCATAGATCCCATTAACTCGAGGAAGAGGCTTGGGCGTTGGTAAGCCTAGATATCGATCTCGGGGGCTGGCCTTGGCTATCTTTACTGCAGATCTAATCGTTCGTTGAATTACCTCTTTGGATAAGATATTTGATGAAGCGAATCCTAAGGACTTTCGTAAATGAACTCTAATCCCAATTCCTGAGCTCTGTTCAGATTTGCATATCTTGACATCATTGTTTTCTATGAACGTCTCGGTCCCTCGTGAACTAACTAGGTATGCTTCTGCTTCTTCAACCCCAAGAGTCATGGCTTTCTGGACCGTGTATTCTGCAAGTGAGATTAACTTCTGACTCATTGTTGTATACCTCCTATGGTTGCTTTGCATCGTAAGTGTCCTCCGCCACCGTCCACCTTGGCTGGTTGCCATTTCCCGCAATAACCTGAACCTATTCCGAAAGCGAAATCCTTCCCAACGGCATCGACGCTCTTTAGAGATTCAAAGGCCTGTCCACTGATCGTGACTCCCCTGAGCAGATCTTGAATTTCTCCTTTCTCGATAGCATAGGCCTCCTGTGCGCCAAACATGAACTCTCCATTTGCGTCAGCTTGTCCTCCCAGAGGGCCTTTCAAATAATATCCTTGAGGAATCTCACGGACCATCTCTTCAAAATCGTAATCGCCTGGCTCGATGTAGGTATTTCTCATTCTGATCAAAGGATCATCAGAGTAAACATAAGCACGTGCGTTTCCTGTCGATGCAACGTCGAAGAGCTCGGCGCTCTCTCGGTTGTGAAGATAAGACTTCATGATACCTTTGTCAATTACTACAGTTTCTTGGGCAATTACTCCTTCGTCATCTACTAAGACAGTTCCAGCTCCTGAGTGCTGTCTTTCTGATAGACCACTATCTACCAAGGTAATCATTTCGCTTGCTACCTGTTGTCCAATTTTTCCCTTAACGATAGATCCTGCTAGAACAAAGTCAGCCTCAACTGTGTGACCAATAGCTTCGTGAGAAATCAGTCCAACCATACCTGGATCGAGGATAACGGTGGCAGGTCCACCTTTCGGTTGGCGTGCTCCAAGAAGTCTTACAGCAATTTCGGACGCTCTTTTGGCCATCTCCTCTGGTGAACCGTTCTCGAAGAGATCTATCCATCCACCAGTAACGCCTACTGATTCTGCGGCAGTCATGACTTTTTCTCCTTCTGATGCAACAGCCGTCACGGCAAATTCTGGTTTGAAATCGTGTAACTCAGCTGAAGCTCCATCGCTTGTCACGATTATTTTCTCGTCTATTATTTCCCTGTAAGAGCAGATGGCAGATTTGACTCGCTCTGAATAACTTCTGGCGGCTTTTTCGGTATCCACAACTAGTTTGACTTTCTCTTCCAGATTATGCGAATCAAGTGGTCCTCTCTGTCGAGTAGTAAAAGTTCCTACAGCAAGATCTGCTTTCCCGAGTCTAACTTTTTGGGCCTTTGCATTACTAGATGAATGGGCTACTGAAACCGCATCCGAGAATGCCTTCTTGAGTCCGCTTTTCCTAGTTTCTACAGTGCTGCTGAATCCCCACGCTCCATCACAGAGTACTCGGAAACTCACACCTGATAACAGATTT
This sequence comes from Candidatus Bathyarchaeota archaeon, assembly GCA_002726865.1. The sequence goes on along the minus strand of PBSW01000062.1, from coordinate 586 downwards.
ACTCGTGACTGTTCAAGCTTACCTTGTGAGACTCGTACTTCCATGGCCTGTCTTTCATGGAACCGGGCTTCCGCGTAGGTGGTTTCCGAGAGACTTTCAATAACGTCTAATAAACGAGTGGATGAAGGTTTCACAGTCTCGATGTTTTCAGACCATGGTTAAAACTTTCAACTGCAACCAGAGGACTGTTGACGATCGAATCTGCTATTGTAATATTCTGGTATGCATTGCTTTTGAAGGATTGAATGTCTTTAGGTGGACGATGACCGATAAGTAGTCCCAATGAATATATTGATAGAGATTAGATCGACTCTTGACATTGACTAGCGAAAGGCAGCTCTTCAAGACTTTCGGGATGAGGGGACGAGTAAATCAGGACCTGACTGCAGATGTAATATTGAATCTTGGTCGAGCCTTCGGAAGCTACTTGGGTTCTTCTAAGACTGTGGTAGTAGGTCGAGACCCACGGACTTCTGGAAATATGTTTTCAATGGCCGCAATTTCTGGGTTGAACTCTGTTGGCGTCAATGTAATCGATATTGGAATGGTGCCCACACCAGCTCTCTGTTACCTTGTACCGAAATTA
>PBSW01000007.1 GCA_002726865.1 Candidatus Bathyarchaeota archaeon | reverse complement strand
TTATATTTCGATAAACTTTTCCCGTTAGGAGTGGCAGCGCTCGCAGAAGCTGTTGATTTGATTGAGCAGGGAATTGCACTAAGGATACCTCAAGACGAAGCACAGGCTACATACGAACCTCTCTTCACAGAGAGTGATGCTGTAATTGACTGGTCTTTACCTGCCACCAAGATATTTGATCTAATCAGGGGAAGTAATCCGAGACCAGGCGCTTCCACGAGCTTCCGCGGGGAGCAGTTAAAGATCTTTGACTCGGAACTTGTTGTGGAAAATTCTAGTGGGACTCATGGTCAAGTTATAGATATTAATGAAGAGAGCTTCACCACCGCGGCCAGGGAAGAGGCTATCCGGGTGAGACGAGTACAACATGGAACGTCACCTAAGATCACGGCGAAAGAGTTCATTCAACTCGTTGGGCTGGAAAAAGGTGACCATTTAAAATAAAGCGCTCAATATATCTTGATGTGTAGATACATTAATCATCTAGCCGCCTAATTCTCCCAGACGACTCGGCCATCGATTATAGTCATTTCAACTTTAATCTCACTTAGGCGCTCGGAAGAAGTGGTGATAGGATTATCGCTTAATAATACTAAGTCAGCAAGCTTTCCCGGACTTATCGTACCCTTTAAGTTTTCTTCATGCGACGCATATGCGCCATTCCTAGTGTACATTGTTAAAGCTTCCAATGGAGAAATTCTTTCATAAAATCCAACCACTTGTCCCTTTTGGGTACTACGGGTAACAGCTGCATAGATTCCAATCAAAGGGTTAACTGATGTAACCGGTGAATCAGAGCTGCCGCCCGCAATAACACCGGACTTTAAGAACGACTTGATTCGATAAAGCCAGTCTAAACGCTCGCAAGGTATCATTTCCATGTAACGATCGCCACTATGATACAAGAAGCCCGGTTGAGTTATTATAAGTACCTTCAGTTTTCTTAGTCTCTCGATGAATTCGGGAGGGCACTCGGAGCAGTGCTCAATACGATGACGCATACCAGATTTAGGAAAATTACGTGAAATATATTCCAGTGCAGAAATAACTTCCGCCAAGGCACCATGTTCAATAGTATGAATCGCTAGCTGATAGCCAGCACAATGTGCCTTAAGTATGTATTCTCTCAGCTCATGAGACTTCGGGAATATGCCAGAAGCAGTTTCATTAAGCATAATCTTTACCGCACCGAGGCGCAATTGTTCATCACCTGAGCCACTGACAAGTTCTTGCTCTTGAAACCGGTCTAAAGCAGCAATATCAAGCATCATGTAGATTCTGCTCCTCAGCCGCCCGTACACCTTTTGTTCCTGCAAGAAATTCCACCGTTTGAGGTCATTGGTCGATGTGGCATCGTGTATTGATGTAATACCGTTGGATACGTATTCCAAATCTGCCAGCCTAACTCCTTTAACTAACTCTGTTTCCGACAGTGCCGGCATTTTAGCCGTGACCACGGTTAGCATATTGAACAAAATACCATTCGGTTCACCGGTATGAATATCCCGGTCAATCCGGCCACCCGGTGGTTCCTGAGTCTCAATGTTAATTCCAATATATTCTAAGGCACGGCTATTCAAAACACAGGCATGATATGAGCGATGGAAAAGAACAACTGGATACTGAGTGCAGGCTTCGTCTATATCCCAGCGTGTCGGATGCCGCTTTTCAGTTAACCTGAATTCATCATAATTAGTACCAATGCACCATTTGCTGGAACTCTCTTTATGTGCCCATTCCCGAACTTTAAACTTAATGTCTTCAATGGAACTAACCGTTACGGGACTTAAGTCGATGCTTAATTTCTCTCTTATCAGGCCAAATATATGACAGTGAGCATCAATAAAGCCAGGCACCAAAGTATGTCTTTGACAGTCAACAGTCCTGGTCCTTCTACCAACAAACGGTTTTACTTCATCAAAGTCGCCAACCACTATAATTCGATTTCCACTTATGGCGACGGTACTGACTTTCGGTAAGACATCATCCACAGTGATGACATTAGCGTTTTTGAAAACCAACTCAGCAGTACTCATAGAAAATAATATGAGGCAAGAGAAATAATTTATTTACTGATAGCCGCCATTAATCCGATACGCTGTTCCGTTTCAAGTCCTTGTTCCAAAGGATGATCAAACCCTCTGATCACCGCTTTTTTTGCCCCGCACAACGCCTGTGCTTTATAGCTCGTTATTCTCCTTGCTAGCTCTTCAGAAACAGGTAAAAGCCTTTGTCTGGGTACCGCCTGATTAACTAACCCCAGTTTCAGAGCTTCCTCCGCTCCAATCAATCGACCGGTAAAAATCATTTCCATTGCGTTTGCCTTGCCAATGAGCCGACTCAGTGTCTGAGTACCTCCAGCTGCCGGGATAATGCCTAGTGTTGTTTCGGGCAAACCGAACTGTGCATCTCGAGAAGCAATTCTGATGTCACAGCATAGGGCAATCTCCAGCCCGCTACCCAGAACAAATCCATGCAGCACCGCAAGCATTGGCTTGGTTACACTGAGAAAAAGTTCCCACACGTCTCTTTCACGGCGTACTTCCCTTGCCACGATAGGAGAAGGAGCAGTCAGAAATTCATGCAGATCAGCTCCGGCACAAAAGGCTTTTTCTCCGGTCCCACTGAATATGGCGACTTTAATATCAGAATCATCCTTGATAGCCTTCAATATCTGATACAATTCGTCCCGCATCTGGAGGTTGAAGGCATTCAAATACTCTGGACGATTCAGTGTAACGTAGCTTATACCGTCCCTTTTCTCAAATAGTATCGACTCAAATCCATTAACCATTATTACTAATTGACCCGGTGTTTACTGCCCTTTGAATTTAGGCTGCCTTTTTTCAAGAAAAGCCTGGATACCCTCTCGTCGGTCGTCGGTTGTCTGGAGCAGCGAATAAAGATCTATTTCCAGACCGAGCCCCTCCTCCAGAGATGATTCAAGCCCGCGGCTAATTGCTTCCTTAGCTAACTTAAGTGCCACAGGCCCCTTGGTTGCGATCAGTTTTACCACTGCCTCGACTTCAGAGTTTAGCATCTCTTTGGTAACCCTTTTATTTATCAGGCCTATTCTTAAAGCCTCTCTGGTGTCAATTATTCTAGCAGTGAGAATCAGTTCCAGAGCCTGCCCTTTACCGACTAGGCGAGGCAGACGTTGGGTACCACCGTTCATTGGTATCAAGCCTTGGCTGACTTGCAATAAGCCGAAATGAGATCCGGCTGAGGCGTATCTGATATCGCAGGCAAGGGCGAGTTCTAATCCTTGTCCCATAGCATTACCGTTAATAGCTACGATAACAGGTTTATCAATACTAGAGACAGATGTGGCGATACTGAAGTCATCAATTAAAGTTTTTGCATAATCAGCGTCCATGCTTCCATTAATAAGTAACTTTTCCAATTCACTTCCATCACAAAAAGTCTCTCCAACACCGGTTACTACAACTACATAGATCTCTGCATTCTGATTTATCTTGGCGCACACGTCCTTAAACATGTAAGCCATTTCCTGATTGACGATATTTCCCGACTCAGGGCGGTTAAGAACCACGTAACCTATATGCTCTTCAATACGCAAGATGACGCTATCGCTAACCATGGGTAACTTTTCAGTCTCCTGACTCTGTTTTGGTAGAAATGAAATAGTTCTCATACTTTTCGCGTAGTTCTCGTTTCAGGACTTTGCCCATTGGATTTCGCGGCAGCTCATTAACGAAGATTATTCCCCGTGGTTTCTTATAGCTGGCTATCTTTGATCGACAATACTCGATTATCTCGTCAGCAGAGGATGATTCTTCACGTGCAAGTACTACAATGGCCAGAGGTTGTTCACCCCACTCCTCATCCGGAATCCCTATCACAGCCGCGTCTTCAATTTTAGCGTGGGAGAGAAGTATAGCTTCAATCTCAGCCGGAGAAATGTTCTCTCCACTTCTGATGATCATATCGCTCGACCTACCGGCCAAGTAGAAGTATCCGTCCACATCCATATATCCCATATCACCAGTGTGAATCCAGCCATCTTTATCGATGATCTGTTTATCCAGTTTCTCACTTTTCCAGTACTCATTCATTACCCTAGCGCCACGGGCCACTATCTCTCCTATCTTGTTTGGCACTAATCCCTTACCATCCTGATTTACTACTTTTACCTCGATATCGGGGAGAGCCTTACCAATGGAAGAAAGCCTCTTCAGTTTTATCTCCCTTTCCTCATCACTACCCTCGATAACATGGTCTTCCGGACCTAGCATGGTAATTGTGGAAGACGTTTCAGTCTGTCCGAAAGCATTTATGAAACTTACCCCTGGTAAGAGTTCTACCGCTTTTCTAATTACGTCAATTGGCATAGGTGCTGCACCGTAGGTTATTACTTTCAGACTACTTAAATCACGTTTAGCAAAATCGGGATAGTCAATTATTTGTTTCAACATTGTGGGCACCACAATAGCCCTAGAAACCTTCTCCGACTCTATTAATTCCATTGATTCTTCTGTCTGAAACTGTCGCTCCATTACAATAGTTCGCCCGCCATAAATGGAAACAAGCATGGCCTGCATTCCAGCAACATGATACATGGGTACACTTATTAAAATCGTTTCATGTGCCTCTGGATCAGCCGGGTCTACATTCTCGAGTATATATATGGTGAAGCTATTATGCGAGAGCAAAACTCCTTTTGGCAGACCCGTAGTACCAGCGGTATATAATAAAACAGTAGTATCATCGGGATTCAGCTCTGCAGAGATATCTCCTAACGGGGAAGATGATATCAGGTCTTCATAGTAAGGCATACCACTATGTCTCTTCTCCAAGGATATTAACGCAGGTTTTAACGTCAAACTATCAATGATCGAATTAACCAAATCGATATAGCGTTCGCCAATATATAAAACGTTAGCTTCAGCATCGTTGAGGATATAGACAAGTTCTTGAGCTTTTGCCCTATAATTTAACGGTACATATATAGCGCCAATGGTGGCTGCGGCAAAATATGTTTCCACAGATTGTCTGCAGTTTACCTGTAGAAAAGCAACCCTATCACCTTTGCTTACGCCAAGACCCAACAAAGACTTAGCCAGCCTATCTACTCTTTCACTTAATCCGACATATGTATACTTGATTCCCTCAGAGGAAACAGCCACACGCTCGGGGCAAATAGAGCTTGCTATGTTAAGAAGTTCTGTTGTGATCATTTTCAACCGCTCGGCTAAAAGGTTCTTTTCGCTAACTATTACCGGTGTGTATTCTTAATTAGCTGATTTGTTTTCGATGGTACAATCCCTTTTCAAGTCTGCCATTCAAATAGAGATCGATACCAACCTCACCTAAATTTAATAACTTGTTTAATCTGATGATGGTATTGGCCTAGGAGTTACCTGTTCCATTTTTTCGGCGCAACACATTACTTCCCCATCACCGGATTTTGTACATAGAACCTCCGTACCACAGACTTTACAGCGATACCGTTTACCCAATAGATTTGTCATTATTTTCCCTCTTATTTTTTCTCCGTCTTTTTTAAATCCATTGGTTTACCACAGCAACTCACTGTTCCATCCCCCCCCTTTGTTACTATGAAATCCGAGCCGCATCTGGTACAGATATACCTTTTACCAACCTGATTTGCCATGGCACCCTCCTATTTTCATCTCCCATTATAAGAAATCAATCACCATACTGTCTATGACTAATGTTTAAGGCCAAAACAGACAATGAGCTTCCCTATCCAGTTCTTGCCGGAAAGTAGGATGGGCTATAGCTATCAGCTCTAATGCTCTTTCTCTCTGTGATTTACCTTTTAATTTTGCAATTCCGTATTCAGTAACAACAATGTCCGAAAGAGTACGTGGCACTGTTACTATAGTACCTTCGGGTAAAGAAGACACGATACGAGATAAATAACCCCCGCTCGTCGTAGATGGGAGGGCGGTGATAAAGCGGCCACCTTTAGACATATGAGAGCCGATAGCAAAAGCAAGTTGACCTCCCGGGCCGCCAAACATAGACCATCCTGTGGACTCCGCAGCAATTTGACCGGTTAAGTCTATGCAGAGTGCACTATTAATGGCCAATACGTTGTCGTTGCTGGCAATTACCCTTGGGTCAAGAACATAGTCGGCATCGTAAAGTTCGAATATGGGGTTATCGTTAACAAACTCCAGATCTTCTTTTATTCCTCCACCTATTGCTACGGTAACGACCTTACCTTGGTGGCAATTTTTATATCTCCCATTAATGGTACCATCACGCACCTTTTTGATAACTCCTCTCGGTGTTACCTCGGAATGCCATCCTAGATCTACTCTGTTATCTAGTATTCCCAGTGGCACTAACCACTCAGATGTGCTACCAACACCAATTTGCAGAGTATCTCCGTCATTGGTCAAGGTACCAACATACCGGGCGATCTTTTCTTCTACTTTTCCCGGCATTCCGATTGCCCGGCCCAACAGGTCACTTCCACCCTTGAACTCCTCAGCGTATAAATGTTCAACAAAATAGTCAATCTCGGAGACATGAATCGAGTTATCACCATAAGTACGGATAAGTTCTTTATTCACCTCGGCAATAACTGTTCGGGCACTTTTTATTACCTTTTTCTTTCCCCACACCGAAGCACCAAAGCTGCATAAACCGCTTTCGTCTGGAGGGGAAACTTCGGTCAGCAGAACGTCGATCTGGTTTAAAGCTTGATATTGAGATGTAAAACCCGTTAGGCCTCCGACGACTAAATCATAATAGCGCTTTTTAAACCTCTCCCGAAAATCAGGTAGAATATAACTCATTTCGATACTGAAACTCTCCCTCCAATCAGGACTATACCAATCAAAATCTGTGTGCGGATTAGCCAGGTAAAGCTTAACATTTTGGAGTTCGCTTCGCCGCGCGGCAAGGGCAAGGCCTAAGGCTAGTGGTTCTCTGCCGTGTGTGAAAACCACCTTGTCCCCCGACCTCACTACCTTTACGGCTGCCTCGGCTGAAACGAGTTTCCTTCTGTAGGCTTTTTGCCAGTTTTCACTCATTTTACGTACTCGCGAGAGGCCATTCAGCTGTGATGATATTGGTATGAGCTTAAGCTAAATGAATACGTATTGCATATAAGTAACCGACCCCCATTAGTTATACCAGTTCTTGCGTCCCTATGATTCACTCTCCATCCTTTCTCATTATTTAACAAGGCCGTTGTCCTCCGGTAGCCATACCGTCCATATTTAGTTGCCAGTGTAATAATCTCCTCAGTAAGCCGTTTCTCATCAGAGGGTGTCGGTGAGTGGTGCCGCTGCGTGGCTCTGGCTTGACCTAGTATCTTACAAGCCCGCCTTTCCGAGACTACCAGTGCCTGGCAGATCTGCTGGGTTATCTTACGTCTGCCGTCTGCGGGACGGGTTTATGAGTTTCCCCGTGCGGCTTCTTTCAAAATAGCATTATCCAGGAAAAGGGTAACCTGCCCCAAATAATTATACCACTTTCTAAGTTAGAGTTACCGGCATAATTACTGGCATTATCGCTTCAGGAGCTGGTGGTCTATAGCACAAAGCACTATGTGGTCGAACATGATTATACTCTCGCCGCCATTACTCAATCAATATCTTAGCCTCGGTCGTTGAAGATGTTAAGCGGAAGGATCACGAAATTCAAGAGGTACGCAAGCGCGCAGAAAAAGCTGCCCTACTTGAGAAGGGACGCCAGTTACTTCTTGAAGCTACCTACATAGACATTGCTATGGCGCGTCACACCAGTCTTTTCGAACAACCACCTAACCTTGCGGGGTTCACGGAAGATGCAGTGAAGGCACTTAAACGCCTTGGTTACCCTTTTGCGCCATTGCTTCGGCTTATTGACACCGAAAATATGAAGCCGATACCATCAGATCCGACCTAGACGAGAGTACAAGACGCCTCACGTGAAAGTCTACAGAAGAAGTTCGAAGCCATCAAGAACCATATTACTGATCTGCTTCATAAACTTAAACCGCCGACTTCTGGAAAACCATTGTAATATTGCATTTCACGATGGTACAGTTAAGTATCCTGCAGGGCCTCTCTTACTCTAAGTTCCTGAAGGGAATACAGGCGATAGGACTAAAAATGCTCGGAGCTATTGCTGGCGATATTATAGGTTCAGCCTACGAGTTTTGTAATACTAAATCAACTGATTTTAAATTTTTTACCCCGGAATCAACCCCCACGGATGACTCGGTGCTGACCATCGCCGTAGCCGACTGCATTTTGTATGACAAAGATTACGCTGCGACGTTCAAAGAATATGGGCGAAGGTACCCTTACGCAGGCTACGGTGGCAGGTTTCTTGAGTGGCTAGGCAGCGACAGTCTAGCTCCATACAATAGCTTCGGTAACGGATCGGCCATGAGGGTCAGCCCTATCGGCTTTGCTTACACGACGCTGGATTCCGTGATGAATGAGGCTGATCGAAGTGCCGTCGTTACCCATAATCATCCGGAGGGCATAAAGGGAGCTCAAGCTATTGCTGCTTCAATCTTTCTGGCCAAGTCGGGAGAAAGTAAAGAACAGATACTCAAATATGTTGAAGACACTTTCGGTTATAACCTGCACCAGACTCTGAATGAGATTCGCCCTAAGTATCGGTTTAACGAAACCTGCCAGGGCTCGGTGCCTCAGGCAATCATCGCTTTTCTGGAATCGAGCGACTATGAAGATGCCATCAGAAAGGCAGTATCGCTGGGAGGTGACAGCGATACACTCGCCTGCATGACAGGTGGTATCGCTCATGCCTACTATAAACAGATTCCCGATTATATTACCGAAAGAGTAAGATATTCCCTGAATCCGGAATTACTTGAGATCGTTGATGAGTTCAAGGAGAAGTATACACTGAAGTACTAGCAGCTAAGCTAAGCGTTGTTTCAGGGGGAGTCCGACTCTTTCTTATTCCTTTCTTCTAGCGGTAATACGTTTGCTCCGTAACTCCTATCTTCCTGCTAGCTTCCCACATAGTGGCTCCCTGGCTAGTCATAACCTCGGCTTCCCTCAGCTTGTTGCTAATCTGTTCTGGTGTATAAGTCTTCCTTACCATCTAGATCCCCCCTTTTTACTGCTTTCGCTTTTCTAACATTATAACTGGTACAGTTTGGGGGACACGTCACATGAACTAATACCCTTTACGAGAGATTGACAAAAATCAGAGCATGGCCTAAAGTTAGATACTAAGTCAGGGGAATCCACAGCCCCCTGAGTTCGGCTGATTACAAAAGATTAAACTCAACAGGGAAGGAGAGTGAGATGTGCTCGGCAAGGTCTGAAAAATTATTTGGGTACACTGGTAAATTACTAAGAGTGAACTTAAGTGAGGAGAAAGTTCTTGTCGAAGAAACTGATACCAAGGTCTTAAGGCAATATCTCGGTGGGGTCGGATACGGAGCCAAATTACTGTATGCGGAAATTCCGCGAGGTATTGATCCATTAGGCTCCGAGAATAAGTTAATCTTTACTACCGGTCCTATGACAGGCACCATGGCCCCTGGGGCTGGATTTGCTGAAGTCTGCTGTAAATCACCACTCACTGACGTTTGGTGTGAAGCAAAGTGCGGGGGCGAGTGGGGAGGCACTTTACGCAAAGCAGGCTACGATTTTCTAGTTATAGAAGGGAAGGCCAAAAGGCCAAAATGCATTGTCATCAATAATGGTAAGGTTGAAATAAAATCAGCTACAAGGTTAAAAAGTAAAACAGTCTCACAAAAGAATGAACTGATTAAAAAAGAGATTAAGGATGAAAAATTTGAAACCGCAGTTATTGGCCCTGCCGGAGAATCGTTGGTTAGATTTGCTAACATAATGGTAGGAGGGAGGGCATTTGGTAGGTGTGGCGCTGGGGCAGTAATGGGCTCCAAGAACTTGCTCGCCATTGCGGTCAAGGGTAATGAAAATATCCCTGTTGCGGAACCAGAAAGGTTCCGCAAGGCGGTTCGAGCAGGAAATAAAAAGGTTCTTGATGCAACAAATGGAGAAGGTATGGCCCCAGGGGGTACTACAGGGGACATACCATCGTGCGATGGTCTTGGTGACATCCCAACGAAGAATTGGAGATCCAATTCGTGGGGAAAAGGAGAGGAACTTTACGCTCACTTTGAAAACGCAAATCTTTTAAGGGCTAACTCGTGTTACAAAGGATGCGTCCTGCGCTGCGGTAGGATTGCCAGAGTAGAATCTGGCAAATGGAAAACTCCTGTGCATGAAGGCTCAGAGTACGAAAGTATCTGCGCTTTTACCTTTTTTGTGTTAAATGATGATATGGATGCTGCGGTACACGCTACGTACTTATGTAATGAATATGGTCTAGATACAATATCTACAGGTGGTGTCATTGCCTTTGCGATGGACTGTTACGAGCAAGGCATTATTTACCGAGAAGAGACGGATGGTTTAGCTCTCTCTTGGGGGGATGCGGAGACCATAGTGGAATTAGTGCGGAGAATAGCTAATAGGCAAGGTATTGGTGGAATTTTAGGTGAGGGAACTAGGCGTGCCTCTCAGCAAATTGGCAAAGGTTCAGAGATGCTAGCTATGGAGGTTAAAGGTCTTGAGGGACCAGCGCACGATGGTAGATCTGGAAAAGCACTTGCCATAATGTATGGTACAGCCAATAGAGGTATGTGCCATATTCATCCCTTGGAAGGCATGGCTTATGACAGCCTCAAGAATGATTTCGGGCTGGTACCCTTTGGGGCTCCCGACCCTGAAACCATAGGTAATCATTCGGAAGAAGGCAAGGGGAAAATTACCAAACTGCTCCAAGATTTTGGTATACTGCCCGACATTCTCGGAATATGTAAGTTTTATGTATACAATGGTTTACATCTACCGGAGCTTGCCGAACTCATCTCATCGTTAACTGGCTGGGATATAGATGAGGCAGAACTTTTAAATATAGGTGAACGCGTGTACAATCTGCAAAGAATGTTCAATGCCAGAGAAGGGGTCAGGAGGAAGGATGACTACATACCGGAAAGAGCTCGCCAAATACCAGAATTTGGGGAGCATTCCTCAGTAGAGGAATGCGAAATCAAAGAATACGACCAGATGTTAGATGAATATTATGAGGCCAGGAGCTGGAATAAAGAAACAGGCGTACCCACAAAAGAGAAACTTCAGCAATTAGGCCTTGGAACTCTAGCAAAGTTGTAAGGATATTTCTCCTAGCTCCACTTCCTAATACTACACAGGCACCTTAGATGAGGTGGCCATTGACTATCAGGTTCTTCACCAAAAAGATTGACCTGCCCTCCTTGCTTTCCAGGGCAAAGTCTAACATTTCACCTAGACTTCTTTTTAGGGGGCAGGTCAGGGAGACCACTGGTGGCGCATGAAGCGATAAAAACATGCGGTGTCGGGATTGTAATTACCGCCCTTGTCTAGGAGCAAGCTTTTGACCATCTCGATACGCCTATTGAGTGATTAGCTACCCCTTTACCATCTTTCTAGTAAATCGCAATCTTGAGAGCATGCTATTACCCCGAGAGTCGCAAATTTATGAAAGGATAATAAATTACCACCGCAAATCTGGAATCTAATGGTAGACGTGTGTCTAGTGGTAAGCACAAAGTCTTGTCGCACATGTTTTTAAGGGTTTTTCAATTGTCCCGCTTGAATTTGATCAGCCATCCGGACCAATTCCTCCACCTCGAAGAAAGTGGCTCGATACCCCACATAGCTGTCCTGGGTCTGGTCATATTGTCCGTCGTACGCCTCGTGAATTCGGTCATATATATGCTTTATCAGTTTACTGACGCCAGTAAACCGCTGTCTATCAGCACCAATGGCCTCGTGGTAGCGATTAAGCACCGAAATGATCCCATCCATTCCGGAAAGGGCACCGATACGATTGAGTTCCACCCCTTGGCGGCCGACTAACTCTGAATCGAATGGTAGATATATCAGTCCCCCTAGTGCTTCGGCTTGACGTTGTATCCCGGTCTGGTGAAGTCCAGCCTGAGTGGTAAAAATATTACTCCCCACGATGGGAAGCTTCTGGGGGATGGAGACCACCTTGGCCTGGATCAGCTCAGCTATCTCCCCCAGTACTTCCAACTTAAGCCCAGGATCAGGATACTCACGAACGTAGTTAACCAAGACTTGTTCCAGCGCGGTATTTCCCGTACGCTCCCCAAGGCCCGCAAAAGTTACGTTGACCCTTTTACAACCATAGTGAAAGGCTGCTGTGCTGTTGGCGGTAGCATAGCCTAAATCGTTGTGCCCATGAAACTCCAGTTCCGCTCCTGAAACTCCGTAAATTGTGGAAATTAGCCGTGGAATACCCAGAGGAAGGGCAGCATAAGGATCAGGTACCCCTATACCAAGGGTATCGCAGATCCTGAAGCGAGCCCTGCCTTTTGTTTCCTCCATAACCCGGCATACAAACGGTAGCACCCAGCCCTCTACATCTGACCGGGAGGCATCTTCCAAATGGACACGGGGAGTGATGTCATATTCGCAGGCGGTCAAGATGGGAGCCATGTACTTTTCTATGGCCTCCTCTTTACTACGAAAGCCCAGCCTGTCAAAAATGTGATGGTCAGAGCATGAAGCCAGCATTCCGGTCTCGGCGACTTTTCCTCCTGATACCTGTACTAAATCCTTGATATCTTTAGGGGTGGCCCGGGTCCAAGTGGTCACCCGCGGGAATTTATATCCCCGCTCTAGCAGCTTCTCTAACGTCCACAGGTCGCGCTTTTGGTAAATAAACACTTCCACAGCATCGATAATCCCAGTACCATTATCCAGCGAGTGGAGCAGGTCGAAGTATTCCAGTTTGGCTTCATTAGGAAAGGTGGCAAAGCAAGGGTCTTGGGCGCCATCCCGCATGGTGGTATCAGTGATCAGTTTGGGGTGAGTATGAGGTCCGGGGATAGGCATCTCAGCTGGAGACTCCTCAAGCTGTATGGGGGGGACTCTTCCTCCAAAATTAAAGTATTTCCGAGCTGGATTCACTTGGTAACTTTGCATTTCTTTCCTCCTTACCAAGAGTAACTCATTCACCCGCTGATCAATTATTGGCTATCCACCATTAGTAGTCCTCCAAGGTGGACGTATCACCAAGAGGCTGGCCTAACTCTTGAGCTTTAAGTAAACGACGCATTATCTTACCACTGCGAGTCTTAGGTAAGGAAGCAACAAACTCTATCTCGCGTGGTGCGACAGCTGCCCTAAGCTTCTGGCGGGCAAACCGCGTTAGCTCTCGGCGCAGTTCACTGGTTGGCTGGTATCCGTCATTAAGAGCTACAAAGGCCTTTACCACCTCCATAGCTATTGGGTCTGGCTTTCCGATGACACCTGCCTCAGCCACGGCGGGATGCGCGATAAGAACGCTCTCTACTTCAAAAGGCCCCACTAAATGGCCGGCGGTGTTGATGACATCGTCGGCACGACCCACGAACCAGAAATAGCCATCGATATCCCGGCGAGCATTATCGCCGGTAATGTACCACCCATTCTGGAAGCGTGATTTATAAAGATCAGGGTTATTCCAGTAAGTACGGAACATGGAGGGCCAGCCTGGCCGGATAGCCAAGTACCCCTCTTTTCCGGGTGGCATCTCATTGTAATTAGCATCTAATATGGTAGCTGTGATGCCAGGGATCGGCCGACCCATGGAACCGGGACACACCTTCATAAAGGGATAATTAGCAATGAGGATAGCTCCCGTCTCCGTCTGCCACCAGTTATCGTGTATAGCCTGGTGGAATGCTTTCAGACCCCACACTACCGCTTCCGGATTCAACGGCTCTCCCACAGAGCAAATGTGACGTAGACTGCTGAGGTCGTGTTGGCCGACAACCTTCTCTCCAGCCTTCATGAGCATACGTATGGCAGTAGGGGCAGTATACCACACAGACACCTTATACTTATTGATAATGGAATACCAGGCACTGGCCCGGAAGCCGCCTTCGTAGACAACCTGGGATACGCCATTGGTCCAAGGAGCTAACATCCCGTAGGATGTCCCGGTGACCCATCCCGGGTCGGCGGTACACCAGTAGACATCATCTTCATGGAAATCCAGCACCCATTTACCGGTTACGTAGTGCTGGATGGCAGCATAGTGAACATGGACGGCACCTTTGGGTTTTCCCGTGGTGCCGGAAGTATAATGCATTATTGAATAGTCGTCTGCTCCTGTGCGGATGTTAGGAAAGTCAACAGAGGCGCCGGACATGAGCTCCTGATAATTTAGGTCTCCAGCCTGACCTACGTATTTGCCATCTCTCTCTACAGTAATCAAATGTTTGAGGTCCGTCAGTTCAGGAAGGATAGAGGCGATGTGATCTCGTAATGCTGGGGTGGTAACGAGTACTTTGGCTCCGCTATCCTGTAAGCGGTCCCTTACTGGGTCCGGTCCAAAGTCGGCGAAAAGAGGCCCAACGATAGCGCCAAACTTAAGACTGCCAAACAATGCAATGTATACTTCTGGAATACGCCCCATAAAGGTAAATACTCGATCACCTTTTACTAGCCCCAGCCCTACTAGGACATTAGCGAACTTGTTGGTGAGCATGGATAGTTCACTAAAAGTATAGCTTTCCATCTCACCATTTTTCCCTTCCCAATAGAGGGCTACCTTATCCCTGCGATGTGACTTGGCATGCCGATCAAAAGCCAAATGAGCCAAGTTTAGCTCTTCACGATTCTGGATTCCCAATTCCCTCTCTATTTGAGTCCAGTCAAAGCTACTAATTAAGCGAGATTGGTGGTCTAGATTAGGCCTTACTGGCATCTGATCTACGTTAGGCTTGGTAATTTCAGGGTAATCCATGATGCTTTACCTCCCGCACTGGAATAATTGTGGAATAGCACCGTTACTTAGTGACTTCAGTCAGTAATGAAAGAAAGAATACTATAACAACTCAGGGTATGTCAACAGGCACGGTCATCATGGAGGGTGCAAAGAATTTTATAATAGCAGTTGCAATTGTATTCTTTATTTCTTTTGCTAGTTACTCATCCATGTTATAATACCTACTCCTAATAGATCAGGTTATCACCTGATGTTATTTATGCTTGTTTCCCACGGCCGCGAAGCATATCTAGATAGCGGTAGAGATACCAGCAGGCAATGGTACGATAAGGTCGCCATTGCTCCGCGGTCTGCCTAGCCAAAGCAAGGAAACCTGTCTCAGGGAGACCGTAAATACGGGACATGGCAGTACGGATGGCCAAATCATCAATGGGGAATACATCGAGTCGTCCTAGTGAGAACATCAGATACATCTCGGCCGTCCATCGCCCAATACCTTTTACCTGAGTCAAGGTACTAATTACGGCTTCATCATCAATCGCCTCGAGCTTAAGGAAATTAATCTTACCTGATAAGACATGTTGGGCAAGGCTGCGCAAGCACCTTCCCTTCGCCAGAGACAGACCTGTCTTTCTGAGTTCCTCCTCGCTGGTTCCGGCCAGACGTCGAGGCTCGATGCCATCATTTTCAAAGAGGCTGTCAAACCTTGAGCGAATCGCCCGGGCAGAGCTGTTGGAAAGTTGCTGCCCTATCACCGAGTATACCAGGGCGGCCAATCCCTGTTCACGGCACTCAAGACGGCAAGGGCCTATCCGAGCAATCACCTCAGCTAGCTTTGGGGCGCGCTTTTTCAACTTGATGACCGCAGCATTTACCTCAGTTTGATTTGGTTGCCTAATATGCATATTGGTGTATTATTTCACGCCAACGGATGGAAAGTAAACTGTTCCTTTCTCAATCCTAACTCTTAGGCATGTGCGAAACTCGTTTCAAAGCTAATTCGCAGCTAACCTTAATACTATCTAATACTACCACGACTTATTGGGATCGTACCTGGCATACACACCTTGGGGAAGCTATTCAAAGATGGACAGGCCTATCTGCCTGAGATATTAATCTCAATGCGAGCTCATTCCCTTCTGGCTGGAGTGTGGAATCAATTTTGTCTAGCCTCTAGAGGTAGCCGCTGGAAATGATGCTGTTACCATCAGGAAGAAATATGGCGAGAATCTGACAATTGGCGGCGCTATAGACAAGCGGGCGCTTATCAAAAGGAAGGAAGTCATACGCCAGGAGGTTATGTCCAAGGCGCCATTTCTGCTGGAACAGGGGGGCACTTCCCATCGGTAGACCACGGGGTGCCGCCGCTGGGACGTCGATAAAAGCGGCGGAAATAAGAAAGATGAATGGATAATTCGAGCAGCTTTGAACAATGTTGAAGACGATATTAAGGAAGAAGCCACTCGCGCGCTGGAGACTATGGAAGAAGAGAAGGAGAATGAAAAGCGCTGGACTGAGTTCTTAGAAGCCTGAACTATTAGGGGAGTCCTTACCAAAAATTAAAGAAGAGAAGGAGATTGAAAGACATGGAAGAGTTATGAACTTATTTGAAAGGGAGCAAGAAATCTAAATAATTTTGTGGAGTAACTGATTTTAGTGCGGAGAGGATTACAAAAACATTTATATATAATTATTTTCTTTATATTCTCATTAAAAAGAGTTGTTCCACATGAAC
>PBSW01000061.1 GCA_002726865.1 Candidatus Bathyarchaeota archaeon | reverse complement strand
TTTGGTTGAGATAACGATCTTTTCCCGGTCAAAGTCTTTGAGTGCCTCTCCGAGGCGGGCCTCGCTCCTGCCCTGCCCGTAAAGGGGGGCGGTGTCGATGTAGCGTACCCCCTGTTCCATGGCAGTCCGGAAGGTCTCGATGGCCTCCCTGGGGGTATCAGCCCTTGCTAACCCCGAGCAGCCTAGCCCCAGAAGGGTAACTTGTAGGTCGGTTTTCCCGATTCTCGTTTTTTCAAGTGGATCCATGTCTCTCCCTACCTCCGATAACGGGCATCAATTCACCTAGCAATGATAAAACTGTTTTATCTCCGCTATCCCCCGCTAACAGGGTGTAATATAACTAGGGCGTCGTTGTCGTTTAGTTTTCTCCCTGTCTGCTCGGGGAGGGCGATGTACTCCTCGTTTAGGAACAGATTAAAGTAGGTGCCGAAGGACTCGATGAGTGTCCTACCGCTTTGGCACTTGAAGGCCTCCCCGTAATCCTTCTCGAGCCTGGACAGGATGTCCTGAATAGTGACCTCCTCCCCTTGGAACTCCAGGGAAATGTTTCCCTTACCAAATACGCTGTAGTAGTAGATCTTGATGTCTACGATCATGTATAGTTCACCTGATTGGAGGGTGTTCTGACTAGTAGGTATCAAACCTAAAAAAAAAGGTTGGTTTAGCTTTATAGCTGAACAGACTGGATTCTCTTAAAGATCTCCTCAGCTTGCTTCTTGTGCTCATCACTCAGAGGCAAAAGGGGCTTCCTAGATGGCCCCGCCTTCCTTCCGAAGTACTCTAGGCCGTATTTTGCCCCCTGGGTGAACTTGCCGGAGCCCTCTAAAAAGTTGCCGAGAGGCAGCACTGCGGAGTAGAGGGATTTGGCCTTATCGTAGTCTTTCTCCCAGTTCGCGTATTCGTACAGCTTGCTCATGTGCTTAGGGAAGATATTCGCTCCGACGCAAATGAAGCCCATGGCGCCCATGAAGAAGGACTCTAAGGCGAGGTTGTCGGATCCGCAAAAGACGACCATCTTTCCTTTGGTAAGGTCCAGTATCTGGGGTATTCGTGTGATATCCCCACTGCTCTCCTTTACGTACCGGACGTTATCCAGCTCAGAGAGCCTCGCTAAGCCCTCTGGGGGGATATCGATCTTGCAGGTCCAGGGGTTGTTATAGACCATTATAGGGATGTTAACGGCCTCGTTGATCACCCTGAAATGTTGGTAGACCTCCTCCATATCAATTTTCGAATAGTACGGAGGGACTATGAGAGCTCCATCTACCCCCGCCTCCTCGGCGTATTTTGTGAGTTCTATGACCCTCAGAGTTGAGCAAGCAGCTGTCCCACTGATTAGGGGGACCCTGCCATCCACGGCCTCAACAGCAGCGTCCATAACGCTCTTCAGCTCCTCTAAGCTTTGGGCGGCGAACTCCCCTGTGCTCCCGTTAACAGCTATCCCGTGAACGCCATTCTCGATGTAGTAATCGAGGTTATCCTTGAACGACTCTAGGTCTAGCTCTTCATCTTTTGTCATGGGGGTGACTGAGACGACAAATGTTCCCTCGAATTTTTTCATGATGTACTTGAAAGATATCAGGGATAAGCATTAATAAGTTTGAACGAACTTTTCGCATTAAAAAAAATGTCACTTATTGATTGCACGTTCTATAGGCCAATAATTTTCATGAGCCTACTGAACCAGTTATCTCCCTTGTCCCTCTGGTTATTCTCCTTACGCTTCTTCTCGTCCCGTTCCTTCGCTAGGAACTCAATTCTCTCTACAAGACCTTTGACGTTATTGCTGTTGTTTAGGAATGCAATGTAATCGAAGCCAGGGATGTCAAATGCCTCCAGAAGAGGGGCAAAAGGGAGCAGCGTGAGCTGACTGACTATAGGGCTTATAGGGCGCAAAGGGATGAGAAATAGCATCGCGACAGACTCCAACCTGTTGTCAACGATTCTTTTCGCCAAGATATCTAGGATCTCCTCCTCTCTATCCTCTGAAATATCCAGCGTTGGAACTTGGAACCCAACAGTTTTCTCTGGTTTAACAATGAAATCTTTTGTTTTTTTTTCAGGAGACTCGTCGATCAAAGCAGATCAGGAAAGGACTTACATCTAAAAAAGTGATTCTAATACATTAACTTAATCGCACGCGAACGAAAATTTCATTATTCCACTTTTTGTGTCATGAAAATCTTATATGTATAATAAACATATACCGAAGTTAGCAAAAACATGTGATACTTATGATAATAAGAACAGGACGTGAATTCGAAGTTCTGATACTTCTAGTCATGATCGTGTACTATGTGTACTGGTTAATGCAATCAACGGGTGGTAAGTCTATTCCTGAGCTCAGAAACTTCCCTGCAATCGATGCCATCGAGGAGGGTGTGGGCCGAAGTGTAGAGACCGATAAGCCCGTACACTTTGGTCTTGGAGACGCGTCTCGGTTAGGTGGAGACCGGGCAGCTGGAACTATCTCTGCCCTTAACTTCCTCTCTTACACTGCCACGCTTTGTGCCAGAACAGGGGCGAACCTGATTGTCAGGATCTCCCCAAATCCACACCTTTACGCACAGGCAGACGCTATCGTTTCAGACGCGTATGCCGCGGAAGGTAAGCAAGACGAGCTGGACAAGGTCTCCACGCTTCGATACTACGGCGACTACAGGGGATATATGACGGGTGGGATCAGGGACATGGTGTCTCTAGGTACCGCAATGAATGTCACTATGGGCGCCTTATCAGTTGAGACCGTCTGGGCTTATGCAATCTGCAGAGCCCAGGGAGGGATCGGGGTAGGCGGAGGCTCCAGGTGGGGCATGATCTTTGGCCTCGCGATGTTAGCGGACTATGCCCTTCTGGGTGACGAGATGTACGCGGCTTCTGCCAAAGTCTCGAATGACTCTGACATGGCGGCGAGCTTCATCGGTGGTGACTGGATGAAGTTCACTTTGGTCGCACTGACAATAATTACTTCTTTGGCTTACTTTGTTGGCGCACAAAATCTGGTAGCTTGGATGTTCATTTAGGGAGTATGATGAAATGTCGTTTGATTATAAACGAAAAGTACCGCAATATATCCTTACGATTATAGTTGCGGTTTTTCTCATCGAGTATGCTCTACCTGAAGGTCCATTGACATTCGTTAAAAATGAGCTGACGCTTTGGTTGACCATAATCGCCAGCTTCACATTCTTTGTTGCTGCTATCACACTAATAGTAAGATACTCTAGGGAGTTAACAGGAGCCAAGCAAGGGTCAGGTATGATGTATGCCATAGAGTTCTTCGCGGTATTCGTAATATACATTGGCGTCGCTTTGCTGACGGGTGGAGTCAGTGGGGACAGTTACAAATGGCTAATGAATACTATCTACGGCAACCTCGCTCAGGCTGTCTGGGTGTTCTATGTATTCTTAGAGCCTTGGGCCGCTTACAAGGCGTTCCAGATGAGATCTAAGGAGTCCATTATACTTGCCGTCACCGGCTTGACTTACTTACTAACCCTTGCTCCAAGTATACCCGCTATGGTTCCCTTAATTGGGGATTTCAAACAATGGATAGTGAATGTGCCCGGAAAGGGTGGCATGAGAGGAGCTATCATCACCATGGGTGTTGGTGCCCTTTTACTTTCTCTAAGAATGCTGACTGGTAAAGAGAAGGGGATCGTGGATTAGGAGGATATGAAAAATGTCTGATCCAATGAAAATCGATGGCGATACCATGATCGAAAAGCTCGGGGGACTACACTGGTTCTGGGTTGGTGCTGTAATACTGGTCCTAATATTCATACCTCTTTTGATACCACTGAATTTACCTATATCCACTACACAGTGGACACACGATGCAGTGGATGCAATACAAGACGTACCATCTAACAAGATTGTTGTCTGGGAGGATAATTGGGGCATGGGAGCATTGGCTGAAGCTGAAGTAGGGCACGTAGCACTAATGAGAATATTATTGAAAAATAATGTCAAATTTGTGATGGTTGCTCTAGGCGAGGATACGCCACTACTCCATGCATACATCTCCGACTTGGTCGCAAAATCCCCGGAGGCGGTGGGAAAGACCTATGGCAAAGACTGGGCTCAAATGGGCTTCCTCCCTGGAGGTGAGGGGGCGCTTTCGCTCATGGCCGAGGACTTCCATGCAACCTTCGGAAAGGACTTTGACGGAACATCTCTGAGTAGTCTACCTATCATGAACAACCTACATGATTCCAATGACATAGGCCTTGTAATCACAGGTTCCCCATCCCAAACTTGGGTTGAGGCGCCAGTAAGACAATGGTATACCAAATACAACATCCCACTCGTCTCATACACGCTAACTGGTGGAACAGTACTCTCGGGTACATACTATCCGAATAACGGTATCCTCGGTATAATCGAGGGGAGCACCGGTGGCGCTGAGCTTGAGTACATCGGCAAAGTACCCGGCAATGGTGCACGTATATCCGATGCAAAGACTCTGGCATATCTGGCAACCGCTGCCTTCATCGTGATAGGCAACATTTCTTACTTTGGTTCGAAGAAAAATAAAGGAGGCACAAGCTAAATGGCAGATGCATTGACAGCATGGATCGCTGTGACCCTATGGCTCATGGTGGCTTCATGGACCTACAAAGACAACCCACTCTTCAAAATAGCGACCGTTGCATCGGTAGCTGGTGGCGCTGCGAACGGCGTACTCGTCAACATCAACAACGTGATGCAAAAGGCAATCGTCCCCATCCTTGATGGGTCAAAGATTTTACTCATCATACCAATACTCATCGGAATAATGTTCGTGGGTGTGTTTGACCAGCGTTACAAGTGGTTAGCGCGCATCCCGACAGTTACTATGATGGGTATCTCTATGGGAGCGATGTTGACGGGAGTCATGAGCGCTCAGATTATCGGCCAGATTTCAGCTACAGCATCCAGTTTAGTTTCTGGGTCTAGCTTGGTTGGAACGATAAATGCGCTAATAGTCTTGGTCGCAACAGTAACTGCAATACTTTACTTCACTTATAGTAAAGAACAAACTGGGATCTATGGAAACCTCACAACGCTAGGGAGATACTTTCTTCTGGCCTCGCTAGGCCCCTACTGGGCTGGTGAGCTTGGTTTCCATATGGCTTTCGGTATAAAGTTCGTGCAAATTATCCTGGACGCCCTGGCGACAATCGGGTTTTAAACACAAATCCTTTCCTTTTTATTTTATTTTTTTAATTCCAGTTGTTTTTATGCAAATAATTTTCCGCTAAATATGTGAAGCCTAGATCTTCATAAGAAAACGTTTTATCTTTTGAAAATACGTAGCTTTTTTGATCAGTACTTTGGAGATAACAAAAGTTGAGACCATCCCCGTAAGCATTCCCGTGGGATTCTTCAAGGATGGTATGTGCAAAGTCAGGGGAGTCAACGCCCCCGATAAATATTACACAGGAAAAACACTCTCGGGGAGCCGCAGAACGGCGCCCAACGACGCCCTCCTCCTCGATAATATTATAGTCAAGATCCACACAGATGAAGATATTACAGGCATAGGTGCAGCGGCTCCAGACGTGGGATTTTTTGGGGAGCCCTGGGAGTCTGTAAAGATCATCATAGACAACTACATGGGGCCCCGTATCATTGGAATGGATCCCTTTGACAGAGAGCAGATCCTCCATATAGTCACCAGGACAGGAGGATGGCACAACGTTCTGGCCACCTCTGGGATTGATCTCGCTTTACATGATCTTCTAGGGAAGGCGATGAACACATCTGTCTGCAATCTCCTAGGGGGCTGTCACCAAGACAAAATACTTCTCTCTACGGAGGTGCCGCGGGGTGTCCCCGAAAAGATGGCTGAACACAGCCTGGAGTATTACGAGCAAGGGGTCCGAGGCTTCAAGGCTAAGGTTGGGTCTGACCCCCTCCGGGATGCCCTCTCCCTAAAGGCTATGCGGGATGCTATGGGAGACAAGATAAGCATCAGGGCGGATGCCAACCAAGCCTACACCCCCAAGGAGGCCATCAAGATGTGCAAGCTAACCCAGAAATTCGACGTGGATTTGGAGCTCCTTGAACAGCCTACCAAGAAATGGGACCTAGACGGGATGGCTAGGATAACCAAGACTGTGGACATCCCCATCGAGGCCGACGAGAGCGCCTTCAGCCTCTTTGATGTTATGAGGATCATCAAGAAGGGAGCTGCAGACGTAATCAACGCCAAGATCGCTAAGGCAGGGGGATTCTATGGGGTCAAGAAATGGGCTGCCGTAGCTGAGTCAGCTGGCCTCGCAACAGTCATCGGGACAGAGTGGGGGGTGGGTTCCCAGATCGCCGCGAAGTTGCATCTAGGAGGATCTACAAAGACCATCCACCCCGTTATAGAGTTCACGGAGATAATGATCCACGAAACACTGCTTTCCGAACGCCTGAAGCTCAAGGACGGTTATCTTGACGTTCCCACAGGCCCAGGGTTGGGACTCGAGTTGGACCCAAAGAAGGTCGAGAAATATATGAACCGTGATCCCTTGGCGAGCGCTCTCGCCTCAGCTTCGCGGGAGTCCATATATGGATGAACTTGAATTAGTTGAATATACAAATCAGGAAGGAGAAATCTATGAAGATAACAGAAATTGAGACCATCCCCGTGAGAATGCCCGTTGGCTTCTATAGGGATGGGGAAGACAAGACAGGGGGAAAAAATAGGCCAAAAAAGTTCTACACCGGGGATCCTTTGGTAAGAAACCCACTTAGAAATACTGACGGCCATAAGCTATTGGATTACGTAATAGTAAAGATCCACACAGATGAGGGTATTACCGGGGTTGGGGAGGCACCTACGGACGGTAAAGAGCCCCTCGAGGCGGTTAAGTTTATCATCGACAAAATGTTTGTCCCCCACCTCATAGGGCTGGATCCCTTTAATCTGGAGCGAACCATAGACACCATCAGAGGGAGAAAATCAAGGGGAGCTAACAGGGGCTCCGTATCGGCCATTGACCTCGCCCTCTACGACCTTGTTGGCAAATCGCTAAACTGCAACGTTTCCACCCTCCTAGGTGGACTCTACCGGAACAAGGTCCTTGCCTCCATCGAAGTCCCTCGAAATACCCCCGAGAAGATGGCTGAGCACAGCCTGGAGTATTATGAACAGGGGATAAGGGGTATCAAGGCCAAGGTCGGCTCGGACTATGAAAACGACGCCAAGTGCCTCAGAGCTATCAGGGATGCCCTAGGCGATGACATCAGCCTTAGGGCCGATGTAAATGGAGCCTACACAGTACAGCAGGCCATCGGGTTTTGCGACCTCGCCAACAAGTACGACGTAGGCCTAGAACTCATTGAGCAACCTACCCCCACATGGGACCTGGATGGCATGGCCAGAGTCGTGAAGGCGGTGGATATTCCCGTTGAGGCCGACGAGAGCGCTTACAGCCTCTACCAGGTCTTCAAGATCCTGAAGCATGAAGCAGCGGATCTCATTAACCCCAAGTGTTCCAAAGCCGGGGGGATCTTAGGAGTAAAAAAGTGGGCTTCGGTGACCGAGTCTGCGGGTAAGGAGATTGTAGTCGGCACCGAGTACGGTCTGGGGCTGAGGGTGGCAGCGAAGGTGATCCTCGGGTGCGCACTAAAGAACGCCCAGCCCATAGTGGAGTTCACCGAGATTATGCTCCACGACCTCCTCATCAAGAAACCTCTGGTACTCAAAGACGGCTGGATCGACGTCCCCACGGGGCCAGGTATAGGCTGGGAGCTCGACGACGAGAAGATAGAAAAATACATCCCCGCTGTTTTTCCCTAGAACGTTTTTTAATTCTTTTTTTGTTCAAAGAAACAAGTGGATAAAAGGGACCGAGGCATAGCTGAGACCCGGATTATCTCAACCTTTTCATTGCGAGGGCTGATGGGGTTATCGCAAGTCCCCCAAGAGCTGTACATCTGAGCTCTCTTGGGAGCATCCTCCCCACTTTCATCACTGCGTCGATAGTCTCGTCTAAGGGAATAGGGTTACTATATCCTCCGAGAATGAGGTCGGCGCAGACGAAGGCGGATGATGCGGCTAACGCGTTTCTGGTGTGGCACGGAATCTCCACCATGCCCTGAACCAGATCGCAGGGGGACCCCATGGTGTTCTGGAACGCGATGGCCGCAGCATCCAATGCTTGCCGGACAGAGCCCCCAGCCACCTCCACAACCGCGGCGGAGGACATTGCCCCTGCGGCCCCGATTTCCACTTGGCATCCCGCGACCTCAGCAGCAAAGGTCCCCCTCATTGCTAGCACAAGTCCTATTGCTCCGGCAGCGAAGAGAGCATTCACGGTCTGGATCTTATTCAGGCCTCGCTCATCGACCAGTGTCGTGATAGTACCGGGAATTGTTCCGGCAGCTCCCCCCGTAGGCGCCGCGCAAACGACCCCCATGCTGCTGTTGACGTGCATCGCAGCTAGTGCTCTTGCTGCAGCTTTTGTATGCAGGCCGCCTGTAGCTAGGTCCCCTCTTGTTTCTAGCTCGTAGATCCTCTGTGCGCTGGGCTCTAGCAGTTGCATCCCTCTGATGTTACCCCTAAGGCCCTGCTCCACGGCTTGAGCCATGATCTCATATCGCCGCCACATTTCGTCGATAGCCTCTTCTTGTGTGATGCCTAGTAGGGCTGCCTCGTAGTGGAGGGCTGCTTCTCCCAACGAACATCCCTCTTTCTTGGCATACTCGTCTAGGGTTTTTCCACTCAGATATAGGGGATCTCCGGGTTTGGGGAACTTTATAGAGCTAGTCTTCCAGATAGATTTTATCCCATCGGTTTTGTTGATTTCATCCAACGCGTTTTCATTGAGCTGCCTGAAAAGTTGAGTCCTAATAAGGGCCATCCCATCGCGCTCCTTAATTGAGGGCTCTATTAATATCTGGTCATTGTAGGACAGTATTTCTTTAATCTTTAAGGCCGCACTGCTTTCTGTCTCAACTATTAAGTTATGGGCGTCCCCCGTGATGTTAACCTCCCAGCCGTTTAGATTCAGCAGTTCCACAGCACCTCCTCCGGTAGACCTCGCGTTCACAAAGATCTCCTGACCCCCCTGGGAGACGCCCTGTATCCAAATAGCGTTAGGATGATCGTCCTCCTCCAGAATCTCAACTGTGAAAGCTATCGATAACCCAGAATCTCGGGCTAGCTGGAGCGCGTCGAAGAATCTTTCGTCGGTAATCGGCCACCCCATCAACCCAGTGGCAAAACCCAGATCGCTACCTTGCTGAGAGTAAACCTCTGCGTAGGAGCCCCCCTCCGCGAATGAGATGATGACGGTCTCAGGTTTGTCATTGAGTAGATCCCTAATGAGTCTGCCGATGAAATATGACGCCGCTGTGTGGGAGCTTGAAGGCCCGTGCATTACGGGGCCAAGGACCTCATTAAAAATACTTACTTTCTTCCTCATCAGCTAAGTTCATCGCCTAAACGTTATATATTTCAATATTCTTGGTGGACATATAAGATCGATAAGCCATCAAGATCGAAGCTAACTGCCTTTCTATATACATGTCGGGACACGGTATATTATCTGAATACATGTACAATCCCCCTAATCCTTTCAGTTGATATCGTGAAGGGTTCCCCCTGAGCCAGGCGGTGAACGAATATTACTGAAATGTAGAGGTATGAATCTTGGTCTAGGGCGTGATGACCATCTTGATACCCTTCCGACTCCTCACCGTCTCGATGGATCTCGCGGCGTTGGTGACTCTGAACTTATGGGTGATGATCTCGGTCAGAGGGAGATCGTCCATTCCCCTCTCCAAGAACTGGAGGGCTGTGTCGAACTGGGCGGGGGGATAAGCCCAGCTCCCCAGGATGTCCACGTCCTTCATACAGATGGTGTGGGGGTTTATTTCAACGTTCCCCGGGTCGGTATAGTGACCCACCTCAACGAATCGGCCACCCCTTCTTGTCAGTTCGATTCCCTCGGCGAAGGCTGCGGGGACCCCAGCGCACTCAATGACTACGTCGGCCCCAATGCCGCTGGTAAGGCGCTTGACCTCCGCGACCCTTGATCCGCGGTCCGTAAAGCTCCTCATATCGATGACGTAATCCGCCCCTAGCTTCTCGGCGATCTCCAAGCGATCGTCGACCATATCGACGGCTATGATCCTTCCGGCCCCGGCGATACGGGCGGTTGCAATAGCTAGGAGCCCAATGGGTCCCGCCCCCTGTACCACGACGCTGTCGTCCGACCTGAATCCCTTGATGGATGTTTGAATTCCAGGGGAGTAAGCCCTCTCTATGGCTCTCGAAGAGACCGCCATAGGCTCCGTCAGGACAGCAACCTCTGCGGGGACGCCATCGGGGATCTTATAGACAAAGTAGTGGGCGGCGTCGACGAAAACCTCCTCGGCCCAACCCCCAAGTAGATGTGGTGGTTCGCCACTACTTAGGTTGACTCCCATTACCCTTCTGTTGGTACAATAGGTGGGTTTGTGGGGCAATAAGCGGCAGAAATAGCAGGTTCCACAGAATAGGTTAGTGCCAGGGACCACTGCTACGAGATCGTCCTCTGCGAGGTACTTCCCTTTTGCCTCCATTTTCTCGGCACCCTCCCCTATCTCCTTGATCCTCCCAACAAATTCGTGGCCGGGGATCACGGGGAATGGGACCTTCATATTCCCCCCGTAGAGGTGTATGTCGGTGCCGCAAACTCCACAGAGTTCCATATCAATTAGCATAGTGCCTTCTCCGACATCTGGTCGGGGATAATCGTGGACTGCAAGCCGCCCCACATCCTCTAAGACCGATGCTTTCACCATATCTAACAGAGAAACTATCTCTATCCACGTTAAAAACTGATTGAAGTGTCGTTTTTTATCGAACTCAGAATATTTTGCTAATGGCTATTGAAATCTTACAAGGTTGAGGAAAGATGGGCTGTGTGCGTTATTACCCTTTAGGGTATAAGTGAAAACTAAAATATCCGATCATTATCACGCGCTTATGCGTGTTATGACGATGAGGTTAACAAGCCTTTAAATTAATTGATGATTGGTATTTACGAAAGCACGGGGGCCTATAAATAAAATGACTGTGGAAGATTACTTTGGAAAATATGAAGTTCTAAAGCGTTTAATAGATGAAAAGGGGGCGGGTGGGGTCGTAGTTGCTTTCTCCGGAGGCGTGGACAGTTCAACTCTGGCTGCCGTATGCCATGATATCCTAGGAGATAAGGTCGTGGCAGTGACCGCTAATTCTCCGACGTACCTATCTGCGGAATTGGAGGACGCAAAGAGTGTGGCCAAGGAGATCGGCATTAGACACCATATAATCGAAACCGACGAGTTCTCACAGCAGGACTTTGTAAGCAATCCAGAGAATCGGTGTTTCTTCTGTAAAACTGAATTGCTGACCTCTTCCCAGTCATTCGCTCGTGAGATCGGTTTCACCACTGTCTTTGAGGGGACGAACTTTAGCGATCTAGGTGGTCACAGACCTGGGTTTGACGCAGTGAAGGAGGGGAAGAACGTTTTTAGCCCTTGGGTAGAGGCGGAATTCACGAAGGATGAGATTCGGGCCCTAGCAAAGAGTATGGGGCTATCGGTTCACGATAAGCCTTCATTAGCCTGTCTAGCGTCCAGAATTCCCTTCGGGGTCAATATCACGATGGAAAAGCTTTCCCGGGTCGGGTCGGCGGAGCAGCTCATCAAAGAGAAATTTGGCGTCAGGCAAATCCGGGTCCGGGACCACGATGGATTAGCGAGAATAGAGGTGGGACGGGACGAAAGGCATCTTCTTTTTGACGTTGGGGTCATGAATACGGTCGTCAAAGAACTAAAGTTATTGGGCTTCAACTTCATCACTTTTGACATGGAAGGTTACAGGACGGGAAGCATGCTGGTGACCGCCGAAAACATTGGAAGTTGATGGACGCGCGTCCATCGCATTCAACAGTTCCCTAATGGGAAGCTATCTCTCGCCTCGCCTGATCTGTGACAAGACTCATTATCTCTCGCAGGGTCCTACCCGTTTTCTCGGCTAAAGACCTGACATCCTCGAACTCGGGCTTGACCTGGATAACCCTCCCCTCGCGGTTCCTCGAAACCTTCACCTGTACTATCCCCTCTAGCCCCTTCAGCTTAACCTCCATAGAAGTCACGTCTCTAGTGAGGATATGCCTCTTGCTGGGGTACATTCTGACGCCCAATGTGCCCGTCTCCTCCATCAGCAGCATAGTGAGAGGGTGTACGTTCTCTCTATCAGTGATCACTTTAAGAATGTGCCCCGGCCGGTTTTTCTTAGTGGTCATTGGGATGACGCTGATATCCCTGGCTCCTCCCTGCAACATCCTGTCGATGGTATATCCGATTACTTCACCTGTAGCATCATCTAGATTGGTCTCCAAGACGTAGATTTCGTCTACCATGAGGCTGGATCTAGTGGGCTCTCCCAGGGTTAGACGCACGATATTAGGCATGGATTCAAAGTCTTTCGTCCCAGATCCGTAGCCTATCCTTGTCGGCTTTATAGGGGGATAGAACGGAGTAACCTCGTCGACGATGTTTACGAGCAATGCAGCCCCCGTGGGAGTTGTCAGTTCGAAATCTATTGGCCCGCCAACCAACGGGAAACCCTTCGCTCTCAAAATCTCGAGGGTGGCAGGAGCAGGGCTCTGGACGTTACCGTGAGAGAACTTGAAGATACCGCCCCCCACAGCCACCGGGGTTGAGTATATCTTGGTGTCCTTCGTTAGCCCCAGCTCGTCTAAAGCGTAGACGGTGCCAATGATATCGACGACGGTATCAATGGAGCCAGCCTCGTGGAGATGAACCTCACTTGGGGTCTCCCCGTGGACCTTCGCCTCCGCTCCGATTAAGCTATCGATAGTTCTCGTGGCCAGGACTTTGCCGTTCTCCGAGAGCTTAAAATCATCGGCGATGTTTAGAATGGCGTCTCTCAGCTTGGAGCCCATTAAATGATGATGTCCCGTCTCCTTCGCCTTGACATGGAGTTTCTTTGCCCGGAATCCCCTTCGTACTACATCTTCTACCTCGACGACCAAGCAGTCACAGCCTTCTAGGTATTTTGCTGAGTCCTCCATGACCTCAATAAACCTGGGGATGTCCACCCCAAGGTCCAGGAGGGACCCGACCAACATGTCCCCTGCGATACCAGCTAATTGGCAGTCTATGACAAGTACCCGCATGTTAGTTGACAAATAGATCAGGGGTATATGGGGTAAAGGTGATATCTAACCCTATTCATAAAGGAAGAAAACGGGGTGAAACACAATTAGAGATGTTCTGAGAAGGCTAGCTAGGAACGAGATCTCTGTGGATGAAGCAGAGAGGATGATGAAGACGTCAGCCATCATTGAGATAGAGGACATCGCAAAGCTGGATGTTGGAAGGGATACTCGAAAGGGATTTCCAGAGATCATCCTCGCAGAGGGAAAGACCACGGAGGACGTGATTAGGATCTCCCTGAAGATGTTGGAGAGCAAGGAACGGGTAATAGTCAGCCGGGGAAGCAACGAGCAACTGGATGCTATAAGGGGGGTTGTTCCTGAGGGAGCGACCCTTTGCTTGAACGAGAAGGCTAGGATGGCGGTCCTTAAAAAGCGTGGCTTCACCGTGGAGGATTCTGGAGGGCGCATAGGCGTGATGACCGCGGGCACATCTGACATCCCTATCGCCGAGGAGGTGAAGGTTATGGCAGAGGAGTTGGGCTGCGAGGTCTTTTCCTCCTATGACGCTGGTGTTGCTGGCCTACACAGGCTGTTTCCTTCCTTACGGGAGATGATAATGAGGGACGTGGACGTGATGGTGGTCATCGCCGGCAGGGAGGGAGCCCTCCCTACGGTGGTCTCTGGGCTTGTGGATGTTCCCATAATCGGTGTTCCGACGTCCATCGGCTATGGATATGGCGGGAGGGGAGTCAGTGCTCTTATGGCCATGCTTCAGGCGTGCTCCCTTGGGATAGCGGTCGTCAACATCGATGGGGGGGTTGCAGCCGGGGCCATTGCCGCTCTAATCGCCAATCGTGTTGCCAGGGCGAGGAACGTTTGACATCCCAGAAAAAATAGCGCAAATAGATTCTTAGGAGATGAGGTAAAATCCACCCACCATATTAATAATAATTCATAGAGTCGCTTCTGGTTGAAACCGCTCTCACGGTCTTTTTGATTTCATGATTGAACGACTCGAGCGAAGCATCTCAGACTTGATTAACCGAGTGACCACACCTGAGGACATCCTCAGGAGGGTTCCGGGATCCCGATTACTGGATATTTTCTAAGGCCTTAAGGGACGGGTTCATAACTTGGCAGCAGACAAACATCTTTCTTGGTGCCATTTCTCCGACGAGACCGATTGACTCCTCTTATTCAACATTAGTGGAGAGCCAAAGCGACCAACCCAGTTCCACCGGACTGATATGAACAACAGAATGCTAGTGCATACGCGTTTGAAAGATCACTCCGTGATCTCCCTCAGGGCCTTTAGCGACACCGCTATGTGCTTTTTCATGTTGATCTCGCTCGTGAAAATGTGCCTGATGACGCCGCCCTTATCAATGACGAAGGTGTAGCGCCCAGGGAGGAGCCCGAATGCCTTGGTTGCGCCATACAAAAACTGTATCTTCCGTTTTGGGTCGCTCAATAGAGTGAAAGGAAGCATGTGCCTGTCCACCCATCTCTTATGGGACTTAACGCTGTCACCGCTGACCCCGATTACTACGGCATCTAAGTCTA
The DNA here is from genome assembly GCA_002726865.1 of Candidatus Bathyarchaeota archaeon. Next base: position 115 of record PBSW01000061.1, on the reverse strand, counting down.
TGATGTCTTCATAGACGTCTCTAAAGCCGCGGGCCTCTGCCGTGCACCCGGGCGAGAAATCCTTTGGGTAGAAAAACAGTACCACGTTGCTTTTTCCCTTGTAATCGCTCAAGGA
>PBSW01000060.1 GCA_002726865.1 Candidatus Bathyarchaeota archaeon | reverse complement strand
TCATCATTCATAATATAGTTGGTGAGAATCCTCCCTGTATCAGGGGCCAAGATTACGCCATTGCCACTCATGCCCGTAGCAATTAGGAAACCTTCTACATCTGATTCACCGACTATGGGAAGTTTGTCAAGAGTCACCGATCTATAGCCCAGCCAGTCGTTCACGAGTTCAGCATCAAGAAGTTTAGGTACACTCTCTGCTAATCGGTCTGTGAGGAAGTCGAAAAAGTATTCCTCTGTACCCCCACTGAGGGATAGTTCATCAGGATCCCAGATCCCAGTCTCAATGGCTTTCCCATAGTCCATAGCCATATGGCTTTTGCAGACAAAAACTGCTCGACCCTCTGACCGTGCATACCAATTAGGATATTTGAGTATTGGGAACTCGTAGTCTAGTGGCTCAGTGGTCTTTAAGATAAACACTTCTGCCTTGGTATGAACCAAAGGTAGATCTATACCCGCCAGTGCACCTACCTTATTGGACCAAGGTCCAGCCGCACAGACCACGGTATCAAATTCGTAATCTCCTTTCGAAGACTGTATCCCAGTTACCACACCGTCTTTTGTCTGTATCCCATTCACATTTGCGTGCGTGATGAATTTAGCTCCTTGCTCCCTTGCCCATCGTGCATAGATAAGTGAGGCAGCCGTTGGGTTATTGTAACCATCATCTGGAGTCCAAGCTCCACCGAGTAGTCCCTCAGAGTTCAAGTCTGGGAGATATTTTACGAGTCCCTCTGGATCCTCGATAAACTTGGCGTTGAATCCAGCTAGCTGACTCGCCTCAACGTGCAGCTTCGCCCTTTTCATTTCTGCCTTAGTAGGGCTTACTACGAGTGTCCCCGATTTAATAAACTCGCTTTCCCCGTGGGTGTCATCATTCATTTTCTTATATGTATTTAGGCATGTGACTCTCTGCTTGAAGAACTCATAGGGCAGTGAGTCATCGATAAGGCATAAAGTCCCAGCGGATTTTGCTGTTGTACCCGAGCCAATCTGGTTCTTTTCGAAGACAATAACATCAACATCATCACATTTCGTGAGATGATAGGCGAGGGCAGTACCGATGATCCCAGCACCAATAATACCGATCCGTTTCAAATCATTTTCACCTTAGATTATACAGCATGGATAACCCATTCAAATTGTTAAAAGGTTTCTTAAAAAAAATAATGATTCGGTTTAAACTACTTCAAAGGAAAAATAATGTTCATAGAGAAGAAAAGGACCTTGCCTGTGCATGAAATTATAGCTCGCTTAAAATTATTCTAGGAAGTATGTTGGACTACTCGTTTTCTTCCAAGATCGGTAATACCCCATATACCCCACTTCGGACTGTTCATTTCTCCCTTTTTGATTAAAACAAACCTTACCCATTGAATTCTATTTTCCCATTTATTTGAAGTGGATACTCTTATTTTCAATTCTTCTTCTGAAATTTCGGGAAAACAATCAGTGATTAATGGATAATCATCCATGTTTCTAATTTTATTTGTTAATACTTCTATGGCTTTTTTATCTATATCAAATCCCCATATATAATCACTAATATTTTTAGTTTTTAACTTATTATTGTTTTGTCTAAACCATGAATACATTCTTGTTATGAAATTTCCTGTTCCACAAGAAGGATCTAAAACATATTCTATATTGTCATCAACACACAAACTTATTATTAAATCAACAAGATACCTAGGCGTATAATATTTACCTAAAATATATTTCTCATTTTGTTCAGCCATAATCTTTTCCATTGATAATTAATACTTTATTATATATAAAAAAAGATAGATGAATTCAGGACACAATCTGGTTCAATACGCGTGGAGCAACAATGAATACTTTGGCTATCAGCGAATCCGGGAAAGCTGGAATCGAGCCTAAGGATCAATCATGAGCACAGCCGGAAAATGGTTTCAGTAAAAAGGTCAGAAAAACCATAATCGCGGAAATCCGCAGATATATCAAGAGCAGAAATTTCTCAGTCCCGGCTCCTGAGGAATAAAATTTTTTATTTTTTTCTAAGATGATTAAAATGGTTAATAATGAGGGGTCAGAAGAGTTCAAGATTCTTGAGGCTCAGATCTCAGAGCTAAAAGAAGTCGAGAATTGTATTTGAGGATTCAGGCAAAATCTCGAAGGTGAGGCTCGGAAAATCAGATTCGCAAACAAGATCTTGGAGGATCTATATTGTCCGAAGTGGTCGATATTTTTGGGCAGATTTTCGGGATGTTCTCCAATTTCATTATGAATCTCCTGAATGTCCTTGGAGGGAATCTGTCGCCCGTGACCAGAGAAGCGTTGACTGGTTTTTTTCTATTATGTCTGGCTCTTCGTCTGCTAAACGGGGGTCAACAAAAAATCAAACTGGTGGCGAGAAGGTTACAGCGAAAAGACGAGGATGACGACGAAGACGAGGAATATGAATATGTCAGAGTGAGGCGACAATGAGTTCTAATTTTCGATATATGTGTGGTAAATGTGGAACGGAGTTTATAGCCAGCTATCAGCCGTCAAAGAATCCCCGTTGTGTACTCTGTCGTCAAGACCCAGGAACGAAGAAACTCAAAGAACTCGAATCAGAAAAACGTCGTCATATGTTCCTGTTGGGTTAAAGGTGAAAATCCATGAGTGATTTTTACGATGATATTGAACGACGAGCACTAGAAGATGAGAAAATTACTCTCCAGAATCGGGCCAGATTTCAGGAAAAGAAAACCCAGTGGCTGACCACAATTTGTCCCGGTTGTTCGCGGAAAGTAGAATACGCTTTGAAAGAGGGAGTGGTCTTTGACGGAAATTTAAAATGCGGGCATTGTGGAAAATCTTTTCATCTGAGTCGATTGTCTGATTTCATGGGGGAGAAGTAATGATAAATCGAATATTATGATGTTAGAAAGAGATTATCAAGATTATAATAAGATTATAACGAGATTATAATGAGACAATAAGGGAAGTTTTATAAGGATACGGTTGTTCCCTTTCGAATAGGAGATTATAAAATAATGATCCCTGAAACTAGAAATAACCACTATCATCCCACGCATTTTTTTGCGTATGCGTCGAGCGCCCGGAAGGGCGTAGGCATTACAAGAGGAGGGGGTGGTTGAGCGGGAGGCGTGAGCTGGGATAGTGAGGTATTGGGATTGTTATCACACCGATAAATACTCTGAGAGAACAGACAGAAGGGGTTTTTCTTTGGGACGGTGTGTGATTCTTAGAAAGTGATTCAAACTTGAGAAGGACAGGGATGACGAAGATTTCACAGATGTTTCAATCGATGACCTATTTGTGAGCGGAGAGGCGATGTGAAGTGACAGACCAGATTTGGATGATGGGAGAGGAGCTTAAGGCGAGTGTTGAAATTTTCGATCTGATAGCTAAGAATAGAAACACGTTAGGTTGGGACAGGATTATCGCAATGGTTATATAAGAATTCATAAAATCTTTTGGAGGTAGCAATTATAAAAATCGAAATAGGTATGAGCTTCGTTCGGAGATCTCAGCCGTTGGGGTCTGTTTCAGAGATTCGCCTGAGGACTATATTCAAAACATGGTCGAATCTAGTGGAGGTCATATCTGTCTAATTCTGGTTCAGTTGCCGAATGATGACGCTTACCAAGAAGTTCATTATCCAATGGAGACGGCAGGCATCAATGAGGATTGGGAGCTTTGTCATGTGACAAGAGGGATTCATGGGTAGTGAGTCAGGTTAACGCCTCCTCTTTTCTTTTATTTTAAAAAAATAAATTTTTCTAATTCACAGAAAATAACCCTTTATTCATTTCTGAAAAAAGGGTACAATAGATGTAGAACGAAAAGACCTTATCTCTGAGAACTGGCGTGCCTTATCATTGACTGTAATGCTTTATATGCTTCTAGGAATGGACCCTCAAATTTAAGGGTCAGTCCATCAACCCTCTTTGAAAAGGGAGTCATTTCTGCTGCGTCTGCCATCCCTGTATGTTGGAACTCTATCTCAATCGTGGTAGGTTCCTTTATCTCGAATGGTTTGAAATCCTTAATCCGCTTCACAGCCCTATTTGCGCTTTCCTCTAGGAGTTTAGATGAAATTGTAGGGGGTAAGAGTATAGCGGATGTCCGCCCTAGGCCTTTTTTGACCTCCACTGTCTCAATGTCCCCAAAATGTGCTTTACTCTCCTCTACTGCTTTGTTACACCCGCTAAGGAAGGCTATTGGGACTCCAAAGTGTCCCGCAATTGCTGCGTTTATGCCGATTTCCCCCATAGGTACCCCATTTACCCGGAGGACATTTATGGGCGGCAGGAAGGTGTGCTCTATGACGCCCCGATGGGTCCCTCTCATCGGATGCAAACCAACGAGAAATATTGCATCACAGCTCTGATAGACCTCAGACATAACAGAGACGGGCCGACTCGCAGATCTCCCATTCAGGTACCTGATTTCCTCTTCAAGTTTTTCGAAAATCAGGTTTTGACCCCATCCCGCGTGGGAGTCAATAAGATAGACCTCATCTACCCCCGCCTTGACGGCTCCCCGAGCGACTGCATTAATATCGCCTGTGGAGAGGACTCTACTCTGCTCGTAGAACCGCTCGGATCTCCCTGTCTGCTCTGTCTCTAATACTACTCCCGTTACTCCCTCTAAGTCAAAATTTATGATTATCCGCAATTTGTTTCATTCCACGAATATATCAACACGGGGCATGTTTGCTATATCTAATTTCCGACCTAATTAAATGCAAATTCCAAGATATTCTTTAGCATATTTTAAACTAAAACAATGAAGGCTCAAATACCTTGGGATAATAAATATTGTTGGAGACCTATCTTGGTAATCATTGATGCTCATTGCCATCTATCCCCGAGAAGGAGTAAAGCATCCTCATTGGTCGAGAGCATGGATCCTGCAGGAATAGACATGGCCTGTGTCTTCGGAAACGACAATGAGTTCGTGGCCGAAGCTGCAAAAAACTTCCCGGACAGATTTATCCCCTTCGTCTACTTTGATCCCAGGTATGAGGAGATCGGCGTGGAGACAGTGGAAAAATATGCAATAGAGTATGGCTGGAAAGGAGTCAAAGTTGGACATCAGCATGCGGTTGCCCGCTTCATGTATCCAATGATGGAAAAGGCGGAGGAGCATAAAATGATAGTGGTGATTCACTCGGACCACAGCATAAGGAACCACCCTTACGTCATTGGGGATATCGCGAATAGCTTCCCTAAAGTCCCAACTGTTATTCTTCACATGGGTGGGGGTACATGCTTCGACTCAGAGCTTTTGAGTACAAAAATAGCCCAGAAAAACGAAAATATTTACTTGGAAACCTGCTACTCCAATCCCTTCGCCATCAAACAGGCTGTGGAAACGCTGGGCTCTGAACGAATCATGTTTGGTTCAGATGAATCCAACGGGGGATACGGGAGCAGATTTGAAAAGCCAGGTCAGTACCAGGACCTAATGCTCGATGCTGTCAGGGTTATAGGACTCCAAAAAGATCAGGAAGAAGCAGTTCTCGGAGGCACAGCGGCTAAGCTTCTCGGGATTGACAGGTAATGATAATTGATATCCACTCCCACCTAGGGCATCATCCGCTCCAGGACTTCAAGCAGGGACTAGAGGAGATCCTGAGAGACATGGAGACATATGGGATATCTAGAAGTTTCCTCCTCCCGTTTCCTTCTATGAAGATCAAAATTGTCAACGACACTGTGGCCTCCTCAGTGAAAGAACACCCTGAAAAACTAACTGGCTTCTCCGTTCTTAATCCGACGGCAGATGATGCCTTAGAGGAAGTTGAGAGAATTGTGAGTCTAGGATTAAAGGGGGTGATGCTAGATCCTGAGTTCCACAGCGTCTTCCGTCATCAGGCAAAGGTGGAAGAGCTCATGGTACCGTGTATGGACAATAATCTCCCAGTTCTATTCAATACACCAAACATCGAAGTGGGAGAAGGAGCAAGGATGGGCCGAGAGCCTTATTACAATGGACTTAAGAACCTTGCTTTCAAATTTCCCGATGTCAGGTTTGTAGTGAGTCCTTATTGGCCTCGGATAAAGGTACTAATGATAAAGTATTCCAACATATTCATCGATAGTGGAGGCAGGAATGGTATATCGGGGGCAGTCAGACTCATGACGGACATCGGACCCACCAGGGTCTGCTTTGGCTCTGAGTCACCCCAAAACCACCCAGGCCTTGGGGTTAAGGCTATCAGGACCATGAAGATGCCCCCAGTTTACAGAGACCTGTTGCTGGGTAGAAACGCGAAAAGAATCTTTGGAGACATTTTTTAATATAAATGAGGACCATGAGCCCTCCCTTGATATTTTCCAAGTTTGATCCTTAGATATCCTGATTAGATTTCAGTTCTACTATTTTAGCGTACATCTCTGGTCTTCGCTCCTTGACGTAGACTCTGCGTCTCCTCCAATTTTTGTCGTCCTCCAAGTCGATTGTGGCTGTTATTACGCATTCCTCGAATCCAGCTTGAGCCAGCACCTTTCCATTAGGGTTCACAATCATGCTGTTCCCAAAATACTCTTTTCCGCTCTCCTTACCCCCTCTATTTACGAAGACACCAAAAACTCCACTGTCATACGCCCTAGCCCTGTTCACCATAACCCATCTATCGGGATATTGGGCCTTATCCCTCGGGAAGATCACTGAGGGGACCACTACTATCTCTGCCCCTTTGAGAGATAGGACCCTAAATGGCTCCGGAAACTCTCGGTCATAGCAGATTAGTGTCCCTATCTTCCCAATTTCTGTCTGGTAGACGCTGTAGTCTGATCCAGGAGAGAAGTAGAATTTCTCCTCAGGTCTAGGAGGGACATGCGTTTTTCGATATTTCCCAATTATTAACCCATCGGGACCAATAAGAGGAGCCGTGTTGTAAAATTTTCCTGATGTCTGTTTCTCAAAAATGGGGGCAACAATGTATACATGGTATTTCTTTGCGATGTCCCCAATGGCCTTAGTGGTGGGCCCGGGGATGGTCTCAGCCATCTCAAAGAAATTAGGGTTTCGATCCTTAAAGATGTAGAACCCCATGGTAAATAGTTCAGGCAGCACCATGAGGTTCGCCCCTTTATCTACCGCTGTCTCGATTAGATCAATTGCCCTTTCGATATTTGCATCTTTATCAAACGGAGCGCAGTTCATCTGAATTGCAGCTAGTGTAAGATTACATTTATCCATTTTTGATATCCTGCAACTAGGATAACAAGGAAATATAAAAAAGCATAAGCGCACTCAGGTGTCTATGAGAGGATATTTTTTCCTCAAGCTCACTCTTGTCTCTGAAAATATAGATCCAAAAGCGTCTCTCGAGCACCAAGAAACCTCTCTTGATGCTCTTTGACTATTGAGGTGAGGTTGTCAAGGATATACTGTTCCGAAGTATCTGTACCCTCATTGTGATCGCAAAGTGCACCTACAATCCAATACTGAAACTCTGGGTGAGGCCAGTCAAGCGTAATCGATGATAGACCCTGCTCTCTGAATAAGGCTGTCATATGAGCCTCTGTGTACATTACAAAGCCCGGGTATACCCATTTGTCTCCTGTATAGTTGAATTTGCCTTTTGCATATGTGGCGACGAAAAGGGAAGTTGGGCTCATTACTTTCCTTGCTTCTGAAAGACATCTGCGGATATGATGCTGTGAGGCGTGGGAGAAAATGGAGTGTGCTAAAATATAATCAAATTTTCTTCCAAATACAGACAGGGTAAAGTTATCGTCGTTATTGAAGACCGGTTTTTTCACTTTGATTATATCCTCTCCAAGCTCATTTCTTATCCCCTCATCAATAAGCCATTGTTTAGGTTCAATGCCGTAATATCTCCCGGGCAGAAGGAAGGGAATAAAGAGTTTCCCCGCTCTGAGGGATCCACACCCGATATCAAGGAAATAGTGGTTCTCTCTGAGATTTAGGAAGGTGAGCAAGTTAAACTGGTTAGCACTAATTAAATCGTATTTAGCTAATGTCCCCACGAAGCCTTTGTAATCTTGTTCACATTCCCGGGTTCCTACGTTCATGAAAGTACTCCTGTTAACATAAATACAGCAACAATATAGTCTCTCGTTCAGTACTAAAATAAACTTAGGAGGGCTAGAGGAGGTCCTTGAAAATCCTCTCAGCATTGCCGCCGAGGATGAGCTTCCGCTGATATGGTGTAATCTTGGACCATTCCACGGTCTGCTTATGGTTCCCGGTATGGTATCTTGGAGAGCTGGATCCGAATAGAAGTCTTGTGGCACCGAGGCCGGCAACCAAGCTGGATATTCTCCCAGCTGATGCCCCAGCAGAGTCTACGTATAGATTTGAATGTTTCTTGCAGAGTTCTATAATTCCAGGCCAGAATAGGTCAACAATCGTCCTTACCTCAGGGAATCGGCTCATAAGTTCATCTAGGCCATTATACTGCTGAAGTGCGTTGTCATGGCTGTGTCCTACCCTAAGATTGGGTATGCATATGAGGATTGGGAACCCTTTCTCCACCGCCTTCTCAAAGATAGGGGGCAGCATCGGGTTTCCGGGAGTCAACGGTCGCTCCATGCTAAAGTGGAATTCAGGGTCCAACATCAGCCCCTTTAACCCCAGGCCTATAGCCCGGTCTATCTCAAGGAGGGCATCCGGATGTACAGGGTTCACGTTAAAGAAACCTACAAGCTTTTCAGGGTGATTCCTCACTGCCTGCTCAACTCGGTCATTTGCTTCCTTGAAGCGCATTTTAGGGGCAGAGCTAAGGAATGTTTTTTCAATTCCGTATTTTCTCATCTCCCCCAGGATTTCGTCAAGAGTCTGTTCAAACATAAACAACGGATGCTTCCCAAGCTGGGAATGTACGTCAATAATCATATTTTCACCTCAACGCCAAATAATTTAGCAGCATTTAGACCCATAAGTTTGTCCTCCTCTTCTTGAAGGAGGTTAAGGCATCGTATGGTATGCATATGGATCATCATTTCATATGCTTGTTTTTCGTAGCCACTTCCGTATCCTAATCCAGAATTAGACGAGTCCGAGCCGAACATGATCTGATCAGGGCCGAGGATCTCAACCGCCTTCTTTACTGGAAAGGGAGTAGAAAAACAGGTCTCAAGCCAAACGTTAGGATTCTTTTCAGCCATTTTAATCGAAAGCATTTCTGCAGCGGCTGATGTTCTGCCCCCCATATGGAGGATGACCGTTGGTACTTTAGGGAAGGAGTTTGCTAGGTCGCCAATGATATAGGGGTGTCCCCTTACACTATGGTCGGAGTGGATACCAACGACGGCCCCATATTCCTCAGCCTTCTCCATCATTGGATACATCCATCGGGCAACGGCAAATTTATGACCTATCTTGATGCCTTTGAAGGTCTCACTATCTTTTGCCATACAACGATCAATTTCATCAATGCCCTCCTGTTCGTATCTTGGATCAAAATAGATAAAGGGTACAATGCGTCCGGGGTAGTCCACAGCGGCCTGAAGATTAAAGTCATTGTTTTTTCTAAGCTCCTCGATATATTGACCGCCGCTCCCCATAGAGATTATAGTATCCACTCCTGCCGCGTCCATCTTGTCGATCATGGTCTCAACATAAGCTTTGACACCTCTGCGCTCGCCCCTGAGATGAGTGTGCGCGTCAATAACAATCGGATTTTTTCTATCGGTCAAATAGTCACCTGCCATAACATTCCTAAGTCTCTTAATAAAACCAAGCAAGTAAGGTTACATGGGACCAGGAAAATAAGTCCAATAACGTATAGGCGTAGATAGTTTGACGAATATTTATTCATATAAGGAGGGTATATATTCTATATGTCCAGAATTATTGTTGGATCGGGCGATTTCAAGTATGAGGTCATATCTCCTTTTGGAGAAAGCTCTGAGAAAGTTGAGATAGACCAAGTCAGTCATGTCTCCGTTGACTCTCATGATAATATCTATTTCTATCAAAGAACTGCTTGTCCAGTTGTAGTTCTTGATTATAAGGGGATAATTATTGATAATTGGGAAAATAACCATTTGGTGGACGGCCATGGAATCTTTATTACTTCTAATGATGAGATTTTTGTCTCCGCTAGAGGGGTGCATGAGGTTTTAAAATTTAATGCCGGTGGAGAGTTACTCTTACGAATAGGGGAACGAGGGAACCCCGGTTGGCAGACACCATTCAATCATCCTACGGATGTGGCAATCTCAAGGGATGGAGATATTTTTGTCACCGACGGCTATGGGAACGCATGTGTACATAGATTCACTCCGGATGGCGAGCATGTATTGACTTGGGGGGGTCCTGGAAAGGGACCGGGGGAGTTCCATACGCCTCACGGAGTCTGGGTCGACGACCTTGGGCGTGTGTATGTGGTTGACCGTGATAATAACCGGGTGCAGATATTTACCTTGGATGGGGAATACATTACTGAGTGGGGGGACTTTTTCCACCCTATGGATATCTACTTCGATTCTCTAAATAATATCTATGTCACTGACCAGACCCCGAGGTTTTCAGTTCTAAACACAGAGGGAGAGCTCCTTGCAAGGGGTTTTACGCCGGATGCAGGGCATGGCCTTTGGGGAGATTCATATGGTAATCTCTATCTTGCGGGACTTCAAATTGGCGTCGTAAAATTATCTAAACTTTAATTGGCTCTACGGCGTACGGAAACTGATACTCCGTTTTTTACGTTTCAATCTGAAACCCTTTACACCGTAGTGGCTTTATCTCCTCAAAGATATTTTGAAGTGTATCACATTCTCCCACGTCTCCTGTTAACAGAGAAAGCACACACGAGCTGGATTTTTCATATGTACGAACCTTTTACGAAAGGAAGCAGCGTCAAAACGCATATTTACAAGGTAAACGCAAAGAACAAATGGGTCTAAATGGAAATCACTAATATTTCTACCATTGCAGTGACTGTTCCCATTGAACCGCCAAAAAAAATACAGAGTATAAAAAACGGATTTGCCGAAAAAAAAGGATCTAGAAAGTCTCCTACCTGGTTAACCCCTGGAATTTTCCCTCATGGTGGAATCAATAGACACGACACAAGAACATTCAAGGATGGCATTGACCACATTGATTATGTCTTGGTAAAGATCGAGACGGATGAAGGGGTGACAGGCATCGGGGAAGCAGCAACAGATATCGGCTTCTTTGGTGAGACCCTTGAAGCGGTAAAATATGGCATTGACAGATATATTGCGCCTAGTCTCCTCGGAATGGATCCTCTCAATCGCGAATTGATCATGGCCAAAATGACCTTGGATGGCGAGCGTCAACTTCCATGCGCCAGATCGGGAATTGACCTAGCTCTACACGACCTTATGGGAAAGGCTTTGAATGTACCCGTAACCACTCTGCTCGGCGGCCGTCTCCGGAACAAGGTGTTAGCCGCTATAGAGGTGGGAGCCCCGACACCTGAGGACCTAGCTGAACTCTGTAATGAATATGTCAGACAAGGTGTTCGAGCATTCAAGCTTAAGATGCATGGATATCCTGATGAAGATCTTGCCAAAATTCAAGCGGTCCGTGAAGCTGTGGGCAACGAGATAACAATTAGGACTGACGCGAACCAAGGATACACTGTGAAAGAGGCGATTAAAATATGCCAGGGCGCGGAAAAATTAGATTTAGGCCTTGAGTTAATGGAGCAGCCTATTGCAGAATGGGACCTCGATGGGATGGCCATGATCAGGAACTCGACAAATGTGCTGATCGAGGCAGATGAGGGAGTATACAATAGGTACGACGTGATGCGATTCATCAAGAGAGGCGCAGCTGATTGTTTCCTTATAAAACCGGCTAAAGCTGGGGGGCTGTACAATGCCAAGAAGATTGTAGCAATAGCAGAGGCTGATGGTCTTCAATGCGTGATTGGTACTGGATGGGGACTTGGACTAAAAGTAGCTGCGAAATTGCACCTAGCGGCATCGTCCATTGTAAGGGAAGCAGCCGAATTCAGTGAGGTTTTCTTGCACGGCATGCTACTGGAGTCATCATACGAAGCATCCTTCATGCCTCCGTTGAAAGACGGCTATCTAGAGGTACCAACGGAACCCGGATTGGGTGTAAGACTAGATGAAAAAAAGATAACTAAGTATCTTTCAGATATCTAATGAAATGCAAGTTTTTTCAACTTGCGCACTAAATGAAAAAATAGGAGTATACCTAACGTCTAATATCACATTAGCCTTTCATGAAAAATCATTCATATATGAGCGCGGAAATATCTAATTCTCACTCCATCACAAAAATTAGCTAGACCCATTAATGCTCATTTTTTCTACTGGATAGTATACCAAGCCTTGGGCTTTCTAAGGATTAGATATAAAAAAAGGAAAAAATCATTTATGATTTTTATAGGTCTATCTATACTCAGTTCTGGCTGCAATTGCGAAGACTCTCCATTGGCCGGAGCCAATATGAGGGGCCTCCGCGTAGGTACTTAGTACAACTCCGTCTATTGGAGAGTTTATCTCCTCAACGACATCGCCGAAAAAGTTCTTGACTACGCCCACAACCTGTCCGGCCTTTACATCGTCTTTAACTGCTACAAGGGGGGAAAAGAATCCGCCTTTTCTGGTCATAATACCCCCTGAGGATGCTCGACCATCAGGCATATCAACTCTCTGGTATGAGACATACTGAATCTTTTCCACCACGATCTCCTCACCCGGGATCATCTTCAAATGCCTCATGCAGTTTAGGAGGCCATCCCTCATGGCGTCTCCGTTGTAACCGTTGCCAACTCCATTATCCCCGCCGTTAGACTCCATAGATACTGCTAGCGGACGCTCAACTGGCTCTCCCCTCGAATAGACAAGCATACACATCTCGTCTTTCTTGGTCACGCATGCCCTAGCAAGCTTATCTAAAGCAGAGCCTTCAGGGCTCTCCCGATAAAGAACCCTATCCCAGCCGTTCATCTGTTTGCATCCATGGTATCTGATGTGGACATCAGGATCGTATTTGACGGTCACCTGATTGATGTGGTAGGCCAATTGGTTTGTGTGTTTTCCGTATAGGTTTCCTGGATAAGCCCCGGGTAACCTTGCCCCCTGATCAATGTCTAAGGGGCTGTTCCTTGTGGCTCCTCCGAAAGGATTTCCCCTAAAAGCACTTATGTTAGTGGCAGGAAGGAGAACCATCGAACCATTCATCTCATCAAGTAGATCAGGAAGAACATTATTTGCGGCATCTAAGGACCCAAGGGCGCCTGGGTATTCATCCCCGTCCTCAAGGGCCCATACAAGCAGCTTGGGTCCAGGATTCTTTCCGTTGAGTATGATGACAGGCATCTCAACGGGTGCACCATCAGACAACTCACCTACTTTGATGTATCCCGTCCCTTTTTCGCCAGGTCCAGCTTTGGCTGAACCAAATTCTAAAGCTTCACCCATATACAATACAACCTATGATTAGGTGTTAAATAACCCAAGATTACCTTATAATTTTTCCTGCTTAATGAATATTTGAGGGATTTCTATAATCTCTTATTTTCATATTTCTAAATCCACATTTTTGTCTAATTAAACCGTATAATTCCAACAAATCTTATATCATAACTTTGGAAGATACTTGGTTGTTAATATGTTCAATATTAGACAAGTTCTCAAGAGCACTTATGCTCTCATTGTTCCCAATGACGCGTCCACTACCACAATCCCCGGATGGGATGGCGCCAAGGTACAAGTCCTTGCAGCCCCCGCGATGGGATGCGAATTTGTTGAATATCTAATCACGGTGAATAAGGAGAGTAAGGTCGCTGTACCCATCCAACCTCATCCGGAGTATGTGTTCTATATTCTAGAAGGTAATGGGGTTCTTGAGAAAGAAGGAAAAAAGTATCCGCTCGAGGTAGGGAGCTATGGCTATCTTCCCCCGAAGACCGCTTGGAAGATCAATGGAACCTCAGAGGAAGCCATGAAGTTCTTAATGGTGAAAAAAAGGTATGAACCTATCGGGCCGGAGCTCCCGGCATTTATCATTGGTCTTGACAGGGAGACCCCTGAAACCCCTAGGCAACCAGGGAGGGCAATGAAGAACTTCGTTCCATTTGGAGAGGATAAGCTCTACGATCTCTCCTGGTTCATCCTCTACTTCGGTCCTGGCACACGTATGAACCATGCAGAGAATCACCTCCATGAGCATGGTCTATACATGCTTACAGGAGAGTCATTATACCTCTTAGATGACACGTGGTACCAGACTGTCCCGGGTGACTTTATCTGGATGGCCCCTTTTGTCCCTCAGTCTTGTAAGTGGAGCGGAGAAGAGAGGGGTGCGTATCTCCTCTATTCGAACCGGAACAGAGACCCCAAGGTCTAGCCACCAAATCGGAGGGGTCGAGTGGTGTCAAAAGTTGATAAGGTCTTTAAGAATGGCAAGATTGTGACCCCTTACAGCATATTCAAGGGTGGGATAGCGGTAAAGGATGGGAAAATTGTTGCCATAGGATCGGATATGGTGATGCCAAAAGGTGAAATTGTGGTGGATCTAAGCGGAAAGGTAGTCCTACCGGGAATTATAGATAACCATGTGCACTTTGGATCTAGAATCGGTGACCTTGATAAGGAGGATTACCGGTCTGGAACTCAGGCTGCCGCGGCCAGTGGCATCACCACCATTGCAGATATGCCCACTGGAGTTCCAGGAGTACTTGACGTTGCGGGCTTGGAGAAAAAGAGGGAGATGGCTGAGAAGCATGCGTTTGTTGACTTCGCCCTTTACGGAGGCGCTGGATATGAGAATAACAATGCTTTACAGGGCATGGCAGACGCAGGCTGTGTGGCATTCAAGACCTACATGGTCGGCTCCAGTGGATATTCCTGTGGAAATGACCACGAGATATTAGAGTTGCTGAAGGCGGCATCAAAAACCGGCGTGGTTACAGGCTGGCATGCAGAGAACCCGCTGTTGATTAATCCACTTATAAAGAAACTTAAGGAGGAGGGGCGGGTTGATCCCATGGCACATGTAGAGTCAAGACCCAACTATACAGAATATGAGGCGATCTCTAAGCTGATTCTCTTTAACAAAATCGCGGGTGCAACACTACATATCATTCATCTGAGCACTAAGGAAGGATTAGCCATTATCAAAACCGCCAAGGCAGAAGGCATGAGGATTACTGCGGAGACCTGTCCTCACTATATGTTGACGACTTCCAAGTATATGGAGAAGGTGGGGCCTTTTGCAAAGATCATTCCCCCTCTTAGATCCGAGGAAGATAGGAAGGCTATGTGGAAAGGACTGGCTGATGGAACCATCGACTATATCTGCAGCGACCACGCTCCTCATCCTAAAAGTAACAAGATGGCTGGCTGGAAAAACATTTGGGACTCCGGTAACGGGAACCCTGGTACAGAAACACTCCTCCCAACTATGCTAGACCGGGTTAACAAAGGAGACTTGTCATTGCAACGGCTCGCGTATCACCTCTCGACAAGACCAGCCCAAGTATTTGGCATGTATCCTAAGAAGGGGAGCCTTATGGTTGGGGCCGACGCGGATATTACAGTGGTGGACTTGGATGCTGAATGGATTATAGATTCCGAAACAATGTACAGTAAATCCCGGGAGACCAGCATGTTTGCAGGATGGGAGATCAAAGGCAAGCCTGTGCAGACAGTAGTCAGGGGCGTTACTGTGGCTCATAACAGTGTAGTTGTTGGGGAGGAAGGCTACGGCAAATTCCAGAAGAGACTCCCATGAGCCCTATTCACAGTACTATGGTTCATCGAGCTTTTTATTCCGCGTTGAATTAAAATAAGGACGAAAAAATAATTTACTCGCTATTTCAATTATCGGTACATTAGTCTTCTTTATTTTGAATTGACCACTAGTTTTATTACTTTTATAGCGTGAATGTTTGAGCATACTAAGGTGAAAAATATGAGGACCAGCGTAACTTTTGGAGACGTCACAGTTAATCCAGGTGAAATAGGCTTTGGCTCGCTCATGACTGTTGAACTCGCAGATTCAACACCTGTGAAGCTACCTATCATCGTCATGAATGGCGCTGAGGATGGACCCAAGTTCCTCTTCTCGGGAGCCGTTCATGGCGGCGAGCTCATTGGAGCGAACGTTGTAAGGCGAGTCATGAGGGAAGAGCTAAACCCCAAGAACCTGAGAGGGCTAGTTGTAGCCATCCCAGTTGGAAACCCCTTAGGTTTCATGTTTGGGGACAGGGCGAGCCCCCAAGATTTAGTGACAGGGCCACGATTTGGCTCTCCTGGAAACGAGAATGGGTCCATAACCCAGCGCTTCGGAGCGGCTGTATGGAATCAAGTTACCTCCAAGATGGATGTGAGAGTCGACATCCACGGCAATTACCCTCCATGTACCGCCTTTTGTCTCTGTAGCCTTCATGATGATCGGATCAAAGGCAAGAATACAGAAATAGCTGAAGCGACAGGACTGACCGTAGTTTACTCCCCGCCTAAGGGTACATTAGATGGCATGGGAGGGGCCCTAGACCCAAGCTATACACCTCCCCCCTCAGTAACTCTTGAACTTATAGACGCGAGAAGAGTCACCAATGTCTCGACGGATCTAGGCACTAGGGCAATCCTGAATGTGATGAAGCTCTGGGGGATGATAGATGGAGAGATCGAGAAGCAGCCCAAGCAATACGTCTGGGGCGGTGGCAGGGTAAAGAACGGCGGAACTATTCGAGCCTCAAGAGGGGGAATCATTCACTTTACAAGAACACCAGGCGAGTTCATCAAAGAAGGTGATGTTGTGGCGAAAATCTACAATCCCTGGGGAGACCTTGTGGAAAAGTTGAAATTTCCCTTCGACGGACATATCAGGTCATACACTTATCCCAGACATCAAGCCATAAACACGGGGGACACAATAGCCTACATCACCCACGATAAATAACGGGAAAAACCTCTTTCCCCTCTTTTTTACTTCAATATTTATAGGTTAGCCGGCTTTATAATCAGGGTAAAATCCGTGAATTGAATGGTGAGTGGTAAAAGTATCCGATGCGTGCTCACCGATAGAGAGCTCCAGGTTATCGTGATTCTAGGTGTGGTTAACTACATGGTTTTTCGAAACATTCATCACATTAACGTATGGCGTCTGACCCCCGCTCATGTTCCTAGACAGTTCTTCATATATTTGGAGCCAGGAAGCATAATAGCCATAATAGGATCATGTCTAGCGGGTCCTATAGCTGGAATGGCCTTTGGTTTGGTTGCCTGGAACCCTGTAATCATTCCAGAAGTCCTCATAGTAGTTAAAATAGCCCAGTTTGTATCGATAGGATACCTCCATAAGAAGATTCAGCCCCCATACAACATTTTCGCAATACCAGTGGGGACTATTATAACTCTCATTGTGCATCCAACAATCGTGGGATATGTACTATTCAAAAAACTATTCATCCACCTTTACTGGTTCCAGAACATCGCGTTCCAGACTGTCGTGGCATTCTTAGTGTATATAGTACTACGGCTGATGACTCCCAAATTGTTCTCTTGGGTCAATCCTAAACACGATTATACATTAAAAATTCCCTACTTGACAAAGAAATCCAAAAAAGACTAAGAACGAAAAGAAATTAGATTGAAATTTTACAAATACGAAGGTTTTAAATCTTATCTTTAAGCCATTAACCTTGATTCAAGGAGAAATAGGTTTGTCATCGACTATAAAAATTGGGGATATTGTTGCTGAACCCGGTACTAGGGCTAAAGGCTTCGTAAAAGTGGCTGAAACCTCTGGATTCAACATCGAACTCCCCGTGAACATTTTGAACGGAAAGCTACCCGGACCTACATTCGCTATTATTGCAGGAATCCATCCTGTAGAATATCCACCAATGGAGGGTGCCATCCGACTAGCTAATGAACTAGACCCAAGTAAAATGAGGGGTGCGTTGATAACTGTGCCCATCTTTAACATGCCTGGTTTCCAAGCAAAGGTCCCGGGCGCCCCACTTGAAAGGACCCAACTAACCATGGCTTTCCCCGGAAACCCTGAAGGGGGCATGAACGATAGGGCGGCACACTTTATCACTACTGAGATTCTTACAAAAGCCGACTACGCTATTGAGACCCATGGATGTAACTTCCAAGAGACCTGTCCAAATCATATCATTATGATTAGGACCGGAGACCAGAAATTTGACAGCGAAACAGCTATGCTCGCACGATGCTTCGATACAGAATATGTACGAAGAGCTCTAGAAACGCATATCCGCGACCTCCCAAAAAAAGGTTACAGTCTCATGACTCAATGTGCTAAGATGAATATTCCCTGTATCCTACCTGAAGTGGGAAGCGCCGGTGGGATCTCATCCACGACCGGCCAGATTAGAGAGGAAGACATCCAATGGTTCATGGACGGCGTTAAGAACTTTATGAGGAAAGTCAACATGATTGATGGTGAGTCCACCCTTTACGATCCTAATGCAGTCAGTCAGGTTCATCACTTCAGGAGCAAATCCGCTGGATGGTTCTATCCTATGGCCCCCAATGGGGCTAAAGTGACTATGGGGCAGGTTATTGGAGAGGTCAGAGACTACTTCGGAGCAGTCAAAGAGAGCATCAAGGCCCCGGCTGATGGTGTGATATCCCTTATCTGGACAAGACCAGCTGTTAATCAGGGAAGCATCCTTCTACAGATGTTTGAGATAGGCCCAAAGGTCAGCTCATTAATTCCATAATTTTTTTCTATTTTTTCTTATCAAATAAAACAATTTTATCCAAGTTCCGCGTCGAAAGTTATATTTTAAGATAACTCCGTATAAATTGATACGTTATGATCGATATTGTAATTGAAGGTGGTACCATCGTCACTATGGATGACCAGAGAAAGATCATCCAAAATGGGAGTATAGCCATTGAAAAAGGTACCATCTTAGATGTTGGAACGAGGAATGAAATTTCAGCCAAGTACAACGCTAAACAGGTCTTGGACGCTAATAAACACGCAGTGCTCCCGGGTCTCATAGATACCCATGGTCACTCTGGCCATAGTATGATGAAAACAATAGCAGAAACTGGTTCAGGTTGGGGGCCCATGATTGAAGAAGTTTACCTCAGAGGTGTTAAAGAAGAATTTTGGTACATCGACTCCGTCCTAGCATCATTAGAGAGAATAAGATTTGGTGTTACAACGGGGGCTACATTCCTCGGTGGGGGCAGAGGAGCCTACCGGACTGACAACCCAAAATTCGCTGAGCTCCATATGGACGGTGCAAAAGAGGTAGGAATTCGAGAGATCCTCGGGCTTGGTCCCGTAGGGAGAGCACCTTATACTCCTAGAGAATTCCGGGATCTTGACGGAGAGAAAGAGATAACGCGCACCGTGGACTTCGATGGTATGATGGATACCTCAAGGAAAATTATAGAAAAGTATGGGGATTTCAACGATATCGTGACCGCCCGGATGACAGTTAGCAGTATTTCACCCAATCTCGACAGTCTATCGGTGGAGGATCAGGCTTTAGTGCGAAAGCAGGCTAAAGAAATTAGAGAACTAGCAGACGAATCTGGCCGTGGTATCATGGCTCACGGTGGCGGGGGAGTAATTAAATCTGCCAAGGAACTTGACCTCCTAGGGCCAGACGTCATGCTTGTCCACTGTGGGGGTCTCACCAAGGAGGATATCAACATTTTCGCGGAGACTGGGACGCATGTCTCCCATTGCCCAAGGGCTAGAGCAATAATGAGACGCAGATGTCCAGTACCTGAGTTACTAGACGCCGGAGTTAATGTTGCATTGGGCACTGATGGCACTGCCCCTGATAGAACCTTCGACACCTTCTCCGACATGCGCACTGCACAGACAATTCAGCGCCACTTTTTCCACGACTCGAGTTATATGCCACCAGGAAAGGTTCTGGGAATGGCCACTATAGACGCAGCAAATGCCCTTGGTATCGGGAATGAGATCGGAAGCCTTGAGGCCGGAAAACGTGCCGACGTTATATTATTGAATTTAAACAAGCCCCACCTGACGCCTCGGTTTATGATTCCCCAAAGAATCGTTTATGAGGCCTATGGTCACGACGTTGAAACCTCTATCATTGACGGGAAAATAGTGATGGAAAACCGAGTGATCAAGACGATAAACGAAGAAAAGGCTCTAGACCATGCTCAAAGGGTTGCTGATGAGGTTGTTGAGTTCAACAATCTTGAGAAATACATGGGGATTCCTGAGGGATTTTGGAGAAATAGCAAGTACGACTGACCTCCTCGTTTACCCAAATACCTTTTCTAGTATCACCAGTGCTGTTATGTCCCAATTTTTGCTTAAAATAATAGACGGGAATATTTTCTTGCAGTTTTTGGTCCCTATTCTATCAGTAGAGAAGTAGAAACTCTACCCTAGTAGCTCACTGTTAAATTGGTGCGGCCGCCGGGATTCGAACCCGGGTTTTCAGCTCTCCCCGATTGGACCATGGGGGGCTGAAGTCATACCAGGCTGGAATCCGCCACTAAAGTGTCCACGGCCGCCTGATTCGTCCAACCGCTAAGTACCTTGGATAAAATCACTCCCGGATTTAAACTTTATCAGAAAAGAGATTATTTCACAAAAAAAATTTTTAGCAATATATTTGATAGGTTATAACATTAAGCTTGAATTAGGGAAAAAAATTAACTGAACACTACAAATTACAAAAATTATAAATATGATGTTAATTAGAAAGGATTAACAACTTGGGACCTAGGGGCCTGTAGCTCAGCAAGGCAGAGCATCGGACTTTTAAGATGATATCGAAGAAATCCGGTGGTCAGGGGTTCAATTCCCCTCAGGCCCACTTGTTCAGAGGGTATAAGCGGAGATGAAGAGATGGAAACACGGGTGAGAGAGCTCAAATACCGGATGATGATCACAGACCTTCTCAAAGTTGCCAGTGAGACCCACACATACCAGGAACTCTCTGATATCCTAGGTCTCAGCCCTCCCATCCTAAGTAGATACATGCGCGGTCATGTACTCCCCAGCTTTAACCGGGCTCAAAGTCTCTATGACAAGCTCATAGAGATCGCAGACATTAAGGAGGAGCTCAAGAAAAAGATCATCTTTGACAAAGATGGATATTTCGACAACACTCCCCTCGTCACCGAGATTACTTGGCTCAAAATCATGTCTAACTATGCTCTTGAAAAATTTGCTGGGCGGAGGGTCACAAAGGTTCTTACCGCGGCCGTAGATGGTATCCCTATTTCCACACTTGTGGCGAATCTTTTAGAGGTAGACCTTCTAATTGCAAAGGGCACTAAAGAGGTTGGGATAAGCGACTTCATCGAAGAAACTTATATCCCAAAGGGCTCGGCCATAAGACAGAGCTTGTATATTCCCAAGAAATCAATCAAGAAGCGAGATAGTATTTTAATAATTGATGACGTGGTCAGGACAGGGGAGACTGTGAAAGCACTTGTGGATATGGTTGTTCGCCAGCGGTCTGACATCGCCGGAATTTATGTTCTAGTAACAGTAGGAGACAAATGGAAAGAGTACCTGAAGGACTGTATAAACAGGTACAGCTTTGAGACACTCATAGATCTCTAATTCATAGTTCACAAACACTTTTATCAAAGGATAAAGGAATTAGCAGGCGAATCTGATCATGTTTAACAAGATCATCATGGAGGATACCATCCGTATTGATCCCACCCAATTTGGGCTACCCCTTGAGAAAGCAGCCATCGAGGAATTGAGGGGCAAGTATGAAGGTCTCGTGGATGAGAAGTTGGGATATGTGATTATGGTGGTCAATGTAGATGTAAATTCTGTTGGGAGGATCATCCCTGGAGACGGTGGAACCCATCACCTGGTAACCTTTTCGATCCTGACATTCTTTCCTGAACTCCAGGAAGTAATGGAAGGAGAAGTGGTAGAAGTGGCTGACTTTGGAACATTCCTGAGGATCGGCCCAGTTGATGCACTTCTCCATGTGTCACAGCTCATGGATGATTTTATCTCATACGATGAAAAGCAGGGGGTTCTCCTCGGGAGAGAGAGCGGCCGTACCATTCAGCGTGGTGATCTTTTCAGAATAAAAATCGTAGCAGTCTCATTTCCTCGGGGCAGGAGTTCCGGAAAGATAGGGGTGACCGCTCGCCAGCCATTCCTTGGAAAGTTGGAGTGGATCAAGTTAGAAAGCATCGAATCTCAGTCCCAGCAGAAAGAGGTAATAGAGTCTTGAAACGTGCATGCAAGGTCTGTAAGATCATAACCGAGGACACACCATGCCCTATTTGCAAAGCGACCGATCTAAGCGATGACTATTCTGGACTTCTTGTGGTGTTAAATTCAGATGGCTCCCAGATAGCTCATAAAATGGGTATAACCGAGGATGGACAATACGCCCTTAAAATCCGGTAGAATTGGAAGTCTAATAAGCCTCCAGAAAAAAACCCTCAATCTCCCGGAGTTTATGAGGTCCGAGTTGAAAAAGCCCCTTGGAAATCTCCTAATTGGATTACCCAATGTGACCGTTAACCTACTTAGGGTTTTTACGCAAAAAGGACCGCCGTATTTTGCAGTAGTAGGGGACTTTACCAGCAAGAACATTCTAGATGCCGGACTTGAACCTGATCTCGTTATCGTAGATAACAGGATTATGAGATCCAAAGTTCCTCCATTGGACTTCGGGGATCGACAGAAAATTACACTGGTTAATCAAGCGGGGACGGTTAACTCTAATGTCTGGAATACCTTGTGGGAGGCGGTAAGCCTTAAAAGTCGGGTATCTATAACCGTTGAAGGTGAAGAGGATCTCTTGGTACTGCCCCTCATATCGTTGACACCTATCGGATCACTGATTGTGTATGGACAACCCCGAGAGGGTATGGTCGTTGTCGAGGTTACAAAGAAGAAAAAGGAGTGGGTTAAGGACTTCTTATCCCGAATGGAGGAAAACTAATCTGAAAACCAATTTAAAGTCCACAAAGGACAACCCCCTCCTAGGTAGGAGGGAGATCACATTTGAGATCCGGGAACAGTCAACGCCAAGCAGGGCTAAAGTCCGGAGGGAATTGGCTGTTTTGATGAAGGTAGAGCTGGATAGAGTCTGGGTCAGGAACATAGAAACTAAGAAAGGGACCCATACAACCGTAGGTCTTGTCCATGTATATCAGGATCCAGAAAATGCTATCTTGGTAGAGCCCGATTATATCATAAAGAGAAACCAAAAGCCTGAGGCGGTAGCCAAATCTGAAGAGCAAGGAACTCTTGAGCCTGAGGCTAATAAACAGGAGTCTGAAAAATAGAATGCCTAAGAACACATATAAAATGTATGAGATCAAGGACGGAAAGATCGAGAGAAAGACCCCTTTTTGTAGCAGATGTGGCAAGGGATACTTTATGGCAGATCACGGTGACAGAATTTCATGCGGCCACTGTGGATTCAGCATCCCTAAAACACGGCAAAAGTAAAGAGCACTTATTACCTCAATTCCGGTGGAGAGTAAGGTATACATAGATTACGGTCATTGCTGAAATAAGGATGTCAGTAATGTATGGTTTTTATGTTCCTCTTTGTTCCTTAGGCTATGATTTGTGTCGATATGGATCGATGTTGATCTAAGGGGAGCGCCTGGATCAAACTATGTGTAACGGTTCACATATATCAAATCCCCTTATTTTATTCAATTTTTTTGGGTCTTTCATTGTTTTAGTTTGGCGTTTGTATAGTTACTAGAGTGTTTCAACTTTTTGAAGGCAGATTATTTGTTTCTTTTCCTGATCTATTTTCCTAAATATACTTCCCCTGGTCCGGCGAACTCTCTTTTTCCTTGTCATAAGACAACAAGATATTTACAGGGCTTCGCATAACCACTGGATATACTCCGGAGTAAATGTCATGCGCAATATACGTGGCGAGAACCCTGAGGTAATTGGACGTGGAACCTGGTATGATAAAGCAGCCGCCAAGCTGATTGAGCGGGAAAAAAAGCTCGGCAGGAGCCTAGATCGCTTTAGGACAGAGAGCGGAATCGGGGCATCGGGGATACCTCATATTGGGAGCCTAGCAGACGTCCTAAGAAACCACGCATTAGCTCAGGCTGTGCAGGACCAGGGATACAATGCTGAGTTCATTGCCTTCTCTGACGACAAGGATGGCCTCAGGAAGGTTCCCGCGGGTCTCCCAGAGGAAATGGAGGAATGGCTCGGATATCCGGTCTCCTCGATCCCGGATGTCCTAGGTAGTTGTCATAACAGCTTTGGAGCTCATATTACCTCGCTACTCCTTAAGGCAGTAGAAACCAGCGGCGTGGATTATACGTTCATGTCGGGAACCAAGATCTATGAGGAGGGGATACTTAATGATGAGATCGTTGCAATCATGGAGAACCATGATAAAATAGGGAACATCATCAAGGAAGAGCTAGGCCAAGAAAAGTACACGGATACCCTCCCCTATTTCGTGGTTTGTGAAAGTTGTAACCGTATCTACACCACCAACGCCTACCGGTACATCCCTGAAGAACACAAAATTTTCTACAGATGTATGGGTATGGAGGTCAAGGGCAGGTGGCTAGAAGGGTGTGGCCATGAAGGAAAGGTGGATGTCACAGCCGGCCAAGGTAAGCTGAGCTGGAAGGTGGAATTCGCCGCCAGATGGCACGCTTTAGACATCCGGTTCGAGGCTTACGGTAAAGACATCGCAGACTCTGTTAGGGTAAATGATCGTATTTGTAGAGAGATCTTCGGATGGGAGCCTCCTATGCATGTCCAATATGAGATGTTCCTTGACCAGGGGGGGAAAAAAATCTCGAAATCAGCGGGAAACGTCTTTACTCCCCAGGTTTGGTACAGATACGGATCACCACAGTCTCTGAATCTCTTAATTCTAAAGAGGTTCGTAGGAACCAAGAGTGGCTCCGTTGAGACGATCCCGCCACACATGGATGAACTAGATGACCTTGAGGACGTTTGGTTCGGAAAAAGAAAGGTGAAAGATCATATGGAAAAGTCCAAACTCACGGGGATTTATGAGTATGTTTGGATATTTGATCCCCCTGAGGAACCTACGGTCCACGTTCCCTATAACCTTCTATTGAACCTTGCCAAGGTTGCTCCAAAAGGCATCGAATCAAGGTTCATCCGAGACAAACTTGATACCTATGGTAGTCTTAAAGACGGGGATATTGGGCTTGAAAAGAAGATACAATACGCCCTGAACTGGATTGAGGACTTTGGAGAACCAGAACTTCCAAAGGTATCCCTTAACAAGGACGAGACAAAGGTGATCAGCTCCCTGATCACAGCGCTAACTCAGGCAATGGATGAGGAAGATTACCAGAGTTCTGTTTTTGATGTTGCTAGGGATGAAGAATTTCCTTCTGGAAGGTTATTCCAGTTGTTATATAGAATTCTTCTTGGGAAGGCAAGGGGACCTAGGTTTGGACCATTCACATCAACGATAGGTAAGGAAACAGTTATTACAGAATTAAAAAAAGCAATAAACACATAATCGCCTTAGCAGGCATCTTTATTCTGCCTAAAATGGGATTTAAAGATAGGATAAATAATAGATAAAGAAGATTTCATTGGTCTTTGTAGCCTTTCGCTAAGAACCGATTTTGTTAATGAATAATAAATGATTTTCTAGGTGTACGTCACGTAGGCATTGAATGTAGCTGTTTAGTCTGTGGGAATTCTGTCAATTTCATATGTTTCGTCACCAATTTTGGAATCCAAAGATGAAGTTACTTTCCTGAAGTCACAGTATGGTGTTTAATCATATTTCTCATCTCAAATGATTGTTATATTCAACATTCATACGACATTAGCTATTGTATTTGGATTCATCGCACACGCGTGGCTTAAGGTATTCAAAGATCTGCGTTATTCAGGCAGAAAATGGGGGATCCGAAGAAGACATAGCTAAAGGGGGGGTTACGGTCATCTTATACGGGAGGTCTGTACATGCGTATAGATTACCAGTTCCTTTACGCGAGTTCTGATTCAGGCACTATCATCCCATAAACGTTGGCTGAGGACTCAAACTGGAAATATTCATATACTAAGCTAGAGACCTCGGTTATCCGTTTACCTGCTAGGATCTTTCTAGCGTCGCTCAAGGAGATCTCTTTGGTAAGTATAATTATTACATAGGGTCTATTTGGCTGAAAGATAATTGCCGCATCGCAGCTGACTCCGATCATTCCTCCTGGTTTGTTCGCTATTTCAAGTTCCATTGGTACTCCTAGGCTGATTGCGGTTATCTTGGGTTTTTTAAGAACAGATAGTGTCTGCTCACACACCCAGGCGTCTAATCCCTTTTTTCTAAAGAGACATTCCATCAGTTTCATAAACTCGAAAGGCGTCGAAATATTCTCCTGTCCACTCAAAGCAGCTTGATAGTCTTGCATCTTCCTCTGTAATTTTGTTTCCATCAATCCTAAATTTTGCATCAGGAGATTCACATCGTCCATTCCAACTTTATCAATCAACATATTGGTTGCTGTATTGTCGCTCACTATTATCATCAGAGTGGCTAGATCTTGCAGAGACATTGTCACCGTGCCATCTCCTAGTTCATTGAGAACGCCGCTTCCTTTTGTCTTGTTTCCCTCTTGGATGGTAATCTCACTATACAGATCGAGCATTCCAGACTTTACCTGTCTGAAAAATTCCATTAGCAACGGAATTTTTATGGAGCTGGCAACGGGAAACACCTCATTCTCATTTATATTAAACTCGTCTCCAGAGACGAGATCTTTGATGGATATGCCCATCACTCCGTTGAAGTCATTGGTTATAGCCTCTAACCGTCTCAAAAGCTTCTCTTTGATTATTTCGCTCATTCTTATTCCTACAAAAAAATATATTTTTCATATTATTAAAATGCTTTTTTTATCCTATTTTACCTGTAAATCTATAGCATGCGCACGAGCGAGAGGGGCTCTATGCAAACGGGTTATACGGGCAAGCAGGTGATAGTGATGTGCACACTATAATGCGTTACTTATAATGAAAAATTGCATATTATCCTTAGAATCATGATCCCCCTAACCAAGTGGGCCCTACCTCACGGCTGATTGTGGGTTTTTTAGGATGTAGCACTGCAGCTTACTGAGTGGAAGCTTTCCACAGATCACAACCTAGCTGTACAAAATCCTGAGCAGTAAAGGAGTGGAAATCAATCAGGAACGGAGATTTTACGTCAGATCTGGTTACGCTAAGAAGTGGTAAGGCAGGGATAGAGGTGTAATTCATAACAGGACTGGAAATGAAGTTTATCAGACTTTATACATTCCTCTTTCTCAAAGCGTTCGATGGGTTGTCCACTGTCAACTTATGTATATCATCATAGGTCAAACCCCGCTCCCTAAGCATTGGGATAAAATGGTTTATTATGTCCAGATATCCTGGTCCATTATACTTTTTCAACATAGGCTTCCTATTTCGGTCCTGGCTTAGAAGAAGATGCCCCAATAAGCCTCTTGCCTTCAAAGATGCCGCAAGATCGGCCCTAGTCTCGTCCAATATATAGTGATTCTTACCAATAGTGTCAAACTGAATCCAAGCCCCTCGTTTCACTAGCCTAACAAGATTACGGATATCAACGTTCTCATCAGTGTGGCCCACAATGACTGCTTCG
The DNA here is from genome assembly GCA_002726865.1 of Candidatus Bathyarchaeota archaeon. The sequence continues at coordinate 1,926 of PBSW01000060.1, read as the reverse complement.
GGGTCTACTCCTTCATCTTCTAATATATCCAAAAGATCCATTCCGATGTTTCCACCCTCTAGCTCATACCGAATAGAGCCAGAATTATGAGTAGTTATCGGCATCCCCGTCTTGAGATGCCCTTTTGCCACGGCTCTTAGCCCCTTTAACTCATTGTGGCTATAAACAGGTCTGCTGGTAGAAGTCTTGATCATTCCTGCCTTTATGTCGGTGACCTCGTGGCTCTCCCTTGCGTTGCAGCCGATCTCAACCTCTCGGATGATCCAGTCTGCCAGTTGCTCGATAGTTTTGTTTTCGATCCAACTAGGCATATACTCCTCAACATAAAATCCAGCACATATGATAAGATTTACATTTGTTCTCTCGGATATCGTTCTAAGAGCTATGGGGTCCCTACCCCAACCTTGACAAGTTACCTCTACGATGGTTCTTCCTCCTTCATTCCTGAATAAGTTAAGCTCCTCGGTCATCACATTAACGTCATCGAACCACATATAGCTCCCCCAGGAAGGTTTCTTCACACGATTAGAATAAGAGCGACCGAGAGTGGAGTCACATATTATGTGCTCATGAGGAAGAGTGAAACCAAGCTCCTTGGGGTCTACTTTTCCGAGAACCGTTTGCACATAAGTCACTCTAGAACCCCCTCCACAACATCTTCTAACAACTCCAGAGTTGCTTGAGAGTTTCTGACACGTATCAAACCACCAGTGAGTCGTCGGGTACCGTTTGAGACACCTCCTGCGCTAGCATCGGAGACAACAATTACACCAAAGTCTCTGTCCGCCGCATCAAATGCCAAGGCATTTAGATATCCAGGGGTTCTAACGCCGCAAACGATCAAGTACTTTATGCCCATTTCTTTTAGAAGGTCTTCCAGAAACGTGCAATTGAAGGGATTGCTGCATAACTTGTCAAGGACAATTTCTTTTTTTTCATTAGTAAAGGAAAGGGTCTCATCATCTGGATCATAGGGAAAATCTTTGTCCCAAACGGATATCTGACGCCCAATATCTGTTCCGTCTTTTGTCTGGGAGACAATCCTGGTGAAAATGATCTTTATGCCAAGTTGTCTACACTTGGTTAAAATTTTCCTTGTATTTTTTACGGCACGCTTTAAGTGTGCATGGTAATCTTCAAACTCAGATGACACACCTTTAAGACGCATAAGTTTAGACCAACCTCCATTCTTATCAACGGTTAGTTTCTGCATGTCCGAAATCAGGAGGGCAGTATTTCTCGACGAAAGGTTAAAGGCCGGCACAGGCTTGAGAAGAATATTAAAGGGAATTCTACGATTTGACAATTCTAATTCATATAGAACTGTCATCTCATGTAGAAAAGGGGTTCCCTTTCAGGACCCTGCGAGTTCAGCGTAGTTTTGAAGAACCTGAATAAAGGACCTCTCAAGCTTAACCAAGCCAGCAATATTCTCTTGTTCGTCAAGAACCAAATAGTTTCCTTCCTTTCCCCTTCCAACATGGCCAAGTCCACCTGACATACAAGGGATACCCAAAGAGTTGTTGAATGCGTTAGTAGGCGAACTCGCTGGAGCTGAAGGATGGATTGCCGGTGAAGCCATCCCCTCATCCTTGTAAAGCTTCAGGACCGCCTGTACAATGGGTTCATCTATGCTTGTCCTGGCGGGTCCAAAGCCATAAAGCTTCTTGACTTCAATGTCCTCATAACCTCTCTTATCAAGATGAGCCCGGACTTTATTGATCATGCCTTCTGCGGTCTGATCAGGCACAATTCTCGATTGGAATTTTGCAACAGCTCTATGAGCTACAACACCAACTGGGGTAGAATTGAATAACTCTGATTCCGTAGAGGTGTATGGCATTCCCTCGATGTTAAGGGTTGGTTCAAAGAGATTTTGTCTGAGGATATTCTTTCCTACGGCGTCTTTATAAAAGACATCCGCAC